>NZ_JBSFJX010000038.1:0-67006 GCF_053598275.1 Streptomyces sp. NPDC001156
TTCCGTCCTGCCCCCCCAACATCGAGATCCGGTGGTTGATGTCGAGCATGCGGCCATCGCGGTGGCGCACCGTCATCGTGCCCAACCAGTCATTGCGGGCACGGCACTGCTCGATGAGCGCCGATATCGTCGGCGTTTCCTCGGAAGGCAGCAGCACGAGTGCGGCGGACCGACCCACCACGTCCCCGGCGGAGTACCCGAGAAGCTGCTCGGCGGCCTGCGTCCATGCGACCACCGTCCCACGCTCGTCGAGCATCGCGACCGCCGACTCGGATACCTCGCGTGTGTTCGCTCGGTTACCAAGGGTCATCCTGTCCGTGTTGGTCATCGAGCTGTCCTCCTTACCTAGGTGACTCGTTCTCACGCGGGTCGGCTGCGGCGGCCAGGACCACGGCGGGGTGGACGGCTGGAGCAGCATGTGTCCCGGCGGGACGTGGACGACCTCGGCCGGGTCCCGCTGAGATCAAGTCGTTTAAATTTGTACCTTTTGGGTGGTCGACAGGGCAGGGCTCCGATCTGTGACAGGGCTGCAGCCGTGGCTGATATCAACGCGGTCCACCCCGGCCGCCGCAGGTCCGCGGGAGGGGTGGAATACGCGGGCACCGCAGATCCGGCAAGGCAGCGGCCGACCTCCCGACGTGCTGGCCGCCCAACGGCGCGAGCGCGCCCGCATTCGTAGTGAGAAGGGCATCCGCTGGGGCGGCCACCAGGCGGGGGATCTCGCTCCGGGGGTGATCGCAGAAGGAGCCGCGGTAGGGCTGCTTCGTGCCCGCCCATCACGGCGCGCGTCCTGCTGTGACGGCTTGTAGCCTGATGATCCAGAGTTGGAGGGCTCCCATGCGCGCCGGTGATGACGCAGACTCCCTTGAGCGGGCAGCGAGGGATTTCATGGCTGCGCGTCCCCGACTCTTCGGCATTGCATATCGCGTGCTCGGCACTGCCGCGGAGGCCGAGGACATCGTCCAGGAGGCGTGGCTGCGGTGGCAGACCACCGACCGTTCCGACATCCAGGAACCGGCAGCGTTCCTGGCTACGGTCACCACCCGCCTGGCGATCAACTGCGCCAAGTCCGCCAAGACGCGGCGCGAGTCCTACATCGGGCCGTGGCTTCCGGAGCCGGTGGACACCAGCACGGATCCGCAGCTGGGAGCGGAACGGGCAGAGGCACTCCACATGGCGGTTCTCTTCCTCCTGGAGAAGCTGAACCCTGTGGCTCGTGCTGCTTACGTGCTCAGGGAAGCCTTCAACTATCCGTACGAGCAGATCGCGGACATCCTGGAGACCAGCGAAGCCAATACGCGCCAGTTGGTCAGCCGCGCCCGCAAGCATTTGTCGGCGGAACGCAGGGAGCCGGTCAGCTCCAGCGCTCACCGACGCCTGCTGGAAGCGTTCGTCACCGCGGCGCAGACCGGTGACCTGTCGGCGCTCGAGGAGCTTCTCACGGCGGACGTGGTCAGTTACGCCGACGGTGAAGGGAAGCGCGGGGCATCCAAGATTCCGGTCGTCGGGCGTTCACGCGTCTCCAAGACCCTTGTCGCCTACGCCCCGCGTTTCTGGCCTGAGACGGACATCCGCTGGGTCGAGGCCAACGGCAGGCCGGCTGCGCTGGTCACGGCCCACGGAAACGCGGTGGCTCTGGTGACCGCCGATGTGTCGGAGCGAGGCATCGAGCGCCTTATGTGGGTGGTGAGCCCAGCCAAACTGGCTCCCTACGTAGCTTCACTAGACATTTGAGGCAACCCCCTTCCGTCGGTTCTGCGTTCGCGTGCCCGCAAGCGGGCTGGCGCAGCTCAGGATGCCCCTGGTCTACTCGGACCCTCGACGTTTCCACCCAGCGCAGCAGACCGTCGCTTTACAAGTTCGATCCCGGGCGAATACTGGCTGCGGAAACGCACAACCTTGGGTGGCCCCAGGTTCTCCCGCGTCCAGCCCGATCCATCACCATCCGGCGACGTTGATGTCAGCTGGTGATGTCACCCTGTTCCTCCGCGGGCAGGCGCCGAGGGTCGATGTCAGCTGACCGCGACGAAACAGGGGGACCGGAGATCGATGAGTTCACACACGGCAGCATCCCGTTGTCCCTCAGGCAGGTTGTGCGTCAGAACCGTTGCTTCAGCGCGGATCCCGGCATCGAAGCATGCGGGATTCTGAGTCACAGTCGCTGTGAGGATCTTCACCCGCGCTTCTTCTATGGAAGTGCTCCGATTGTCCGTGTCTGCTTCCGGCTGCAGTTGCTTGCGCACCTGACCCGCAAGACGCGTAAACGTCTCCTTGGCTGGCTCGCACTGCACCGATAGCTCGGCCGAACCGGTCCCCCTCGCTGCCCCGGCGGCGTACCCGCCTGCAGCAAACACGATTGCACCCACAGTGCCAGCGGCAATGGAGATCGCTCTCTTCACGGGACAGGATGCTATCTGCCCACGTCAAGCCCCTTCCCGCCCCGCCTGGCATACGACGACGGACGTGTTCCCTTGCATCTCAGGCAGGGTTCGAACCTGTAACACTCGCTTTAGGAGTCAGGTGGGGCGAGTGCCGCTCTGACCGGTGAACTATGGGCGGAACGGTGCTCTCCCACACGTTCTGGCATCCGCCATGGTCCGTGGTGCTTGGGTGCCCTCGCGTGCCCTGAGGGAACGGCTACATGATCTTGACATGGGTCCGGGCCCCCGCGTCCACTTGCCTGGACGGTTGGAGAGGTATCAATGGACAACGTCCGGGGGGTTCCATGGCGTGAGGCCGCCCGCAAGACGGGGTTCTGCTGGGCGCTGTGCGCGGTCGTAGCCGTTATTCTCAGCCTCTTTGGAGGCATGGAGGACGGTCTGCCCGTCGCCGCGCCCGTCGTAATGGTGCTGACCCGGTGGTTTTGGGAACGGCATCGCTACTGGGTCGCAGGCATCGCCGCGACTCTCGCAGGCAGCCTCGGCGTTGGCTTCCTCGTCGATCTGACCCGTCGGCATCTCGGGAACATGTATGGCGACGCACTCGCCACGGCCGTCGGCGCGACGGTGGCCATCGTCGCCTTCACCGCCGTTTCTCGGCTGACAGCAACGCCATCCGGATCTGCGGCGCGGCCCAATCCGCGCTGACGGTCTTCAGACGGGACCGTGGTCACTTGCAGGATGCTACGCGCTCGGCGGCGCGGAGCTTTGAGCTGGCAGGCCCCTCGATGCGAACTATGGGCGCGACGGTTTCCGCCGGCCAAGCGCGTAGGCAGCACAGACCGCGGTCACCGTCATGACGATCCGGATGACCTTGTCCGTCTCGGAGAGCGCAAAGATTGTGAGTATGGCGACGTAGCTCCGCTCCCACCATGCGCTGTTTCGCCAGTGGATCCGGTTACCGGACATCACCAAGCGAGCGATGACCAGTATGAGGCCGATCCCAACGCACAGCCCGAGGGCGTACCAGTCTGCGGCCTGCATGTCTTGTCCTCTGCTTCTGATGACCTACGTGCCCAGCCGGGACATTACCGGCACGGCCCGCGTGCTCTGACCTCGGAGGTCGCACACAGTTCTTCTGGAAGTGATGAGCCGAGTCTCCGACGTGCGGCGGCTCACCGTAGCTGCGCCTGTGACCTGCCGGGATGCCGGGACTAGTTGTCATCATCTGTCAACGCCGGTTCGCCTCGGACGGCCCAGAGACGGCCCCGGGCAGTTATTGAAAGCCACCGTGGATCCCCAGGGTGGGCAACGGCTGCTGCCAAGTACCGGCTAGTTCGGTTAGTGCCTCGCGTGCCAGCTGGCGCACCTTGAGCCACCCTGCGTCGGCCGTCAGCGCCTCGTACGTCCACCTGGAAGCCTGCTCCGCCCCGCTCATCGCGTCGAGGATCGCGTCAATGCGTGCGAGGCGCGACTCCATCGCAACGTCGATACGGCCGGCCTCGGCGAGGAGCACGATGGAGGCTCGCGCGTTCTCGTAGTCCAACGCCAAGTCGTCGGTTTCGAGTCGGTACTTGTCGAGCCATGCTGTCTGGACCTTCGCGTCCAAAGCGAGCATCGTGAGTGTCTCGATCAAGTACTTCCACGCGCCTGCTTCGGACAGCCTCTGCTCGCTCATTCGGCCCCCTCGGCGCCCATTGGACCACGAGGTTGGCGTAGCGACTTTGGCCAGGAGCTGTCGGCGAGTGACGTCAAAGGCCCCCGGACCGATCCGGGGGTCTTTGTGCTGGTGGGGCTAACAGGATTTGAACCTATGGCCTCATCCTTATCAGGTCGATCACAGGGGTCGGCCACGTCGACCAACTGCCCCTGTGCCTCGACCGATCGTTCACTGAGGTCCGGCCTCGTCCGCTGCCGTTCGCGCTTGTTGGTGTCAGCCACTGGTGTCAGCCGCCGCACGCGGTCTTGGCGAGGGCTGTCTCATCCGATCGCTGTATGGCTGGGAGCGGAGGTCGGACCGCGTTCTTCAGGAGGGTGAGCGCCGTGCAGCCGTCATGCGCGAAGGCGGCCGACGCGCTGGCCGACGTACTGCAGCACCCCACCGCAGATCAGCATGAGCAAGCTGCAGGCGAAGACGACCTCGGAGGCGGTGAGGTCGCGCACCGTGCCGCTGTACCGGGCCAGCGCCATCCCCGCTCCGAACACCAGGGCTCCGGAACCCCACAGCCGCGGCCGCAGGATGTACCCCCGCTGCCATGGCACGGCCCGGCCGGTCGTTATGGCCAGGACACCCGCCACGGCATAGAGCACCACGACAGCCGCCACGGCGACCAGTGAGATGACGTGCAGCATCGAACCCCCCTTGCCCAGGTGCCCGATCGTGGCACCGCGTGCTGCAGACGACAAGATCCACCGCCTGTTATTCCGGGCATGCCGCAGCGACCTGCGCTTTATCTCAGTAGCCGAAGAAGTGGTGGGCCGGGGCATTGACCTGCGGCTGCGAGAACGATCAACGCTGCGACCTGCGACTTAGCTGTCGTTGCTTGTCAGCGTTGGTCGTCGTTGTGTGCCCCGGACGGCCCGGCTTGGTAACGCCTGAGGCTTGCTGCGCTGGCGTTTAGTGGTCTCCGCGATGAGGCGCTACTGCTTGCGGCGCCGCGCCCCCACAGCGCTGGCCACGCCGATCGCCACCGCAAAACAGCACTGGGCGATCACGGTGGTCCACGATTCGCCCACCCACCACCGGGCCGCCGCGCACGCGAGCCCAAGTATCAACGCGATCCCGCCGAAGGCGATCAGCCCTCGTACCCCTCGTGACATGACGCCTTCCTACACATCCCCTCGCCTCCCAGGCACGGTTCCGTCCCATTGGACAGGCAAGCGGCGCGATCTCAGATCTTGGAGTGATTCTCTCGATCCGAGCGACCTCGACCGAAGCTGCGCTTGGCCGGGAGGATGGCGGCAGGCATGGCTACAAGGTAGACCAGGCCAGACCAAGGCTGAGGAATCTTGGATTGAAGCACGACCGTGAGAACTGCCAAGACCACAAACCAGGCGAGCAGCAAAGAAAGCCGGGCGAGGCGGCGCAGTCTGCCAGTGAACTTGCCTGATTGCTGCACGTGGTTGACGGTAGGTGGCTGCATGCGCGGACTGTAGCGCCGCCGCGTGCCCAGTGCGAGTTGCGGTGGCACGGGCACCTGCACCCTTCCTCCACCCACTACTCGCCCCAGCTCCCATCCCGTCCGCCGTCGACCCACACACCGTGGAGCAGGCGTGGTTCCTGGCGTCCAGGTGGAGCGCGCCACTGTACGAACGACTGTGAGGATTGATCACGGCATCGCTCGGCGGCCTGACCCACCGAACGATTGACGCTTCGGGCTGTCCTTTCCAGGAATCGTCGGCTGGCTGGGCGGTGCCGCTCTGCACGCGGCCGGTCGGGCGCCTGTGACCTCATAGGAGCCCGGCCAAAGGTCCCATCACAGTCTTGTCCTGACGCCCGACCGGCCCGTGCGATCCCTCGCGTATCGCACGGAAGGACAGCAGTAGCCAGCATGGCAGATCAGATCGCGGTGGTCGGCGGCGTGGACACCCACACCGACTTCCACCAGGCAGCGGTGATTGACAGCGTTGGCCGGCACCTGGCCACCGCTCCGTTCCCCACCACCCCCGACGGCTACCGCAGCCTGCTGGAGTGGATGCGCTTGCATGGTGACGTGCTCGCCGTCGGGGTTGAGGGGACCGGCGCCTACGGTTCCGAACTCGCCAGGTTCCTTCGGGCGAACGCCGTGACCGTGGTCGACGTCGACCGACCTGACCGCAGGGCCCGGCGGGTCAACGGCAAGTCCGACCCCGTCGGTGCCTACGCCGCCGCGACGGCTGTCCTGTCCGGCCGCGCCCACGGCCGGCCCAAGACCCGCGACGGCATCGTGGAGGCCATCCGGTCCCTGCGGGTGGTCCGCCGCTCGGCCATCAAGTCCCGCACCCAGACGATCAACCAGATCCGCACGCTCATCGTCTCCGCCCCTGCAGAGGTACGCGAACGCCTGCGCGGCCTGCCCACCCACCAGTTGATTGCGCAGCTGGCCCGTTCTCGCCCCGGCGCGGACCTCGCCGACCCGACCTGCGCAGTGCGAACCGCGCTGCGGCGTCTGGCCCGCCGCTACCAGCACCTCACCCAGGAGATAGCCGAGGCCGACGCCGAACTCGACCCCCTGGTCGCGCAAGCGGCTCCCGGGCTGGTGGATTTGATCGGTGTGGGCACCGAGACGGCCGCCCAACTCCTGATCACCGCAGGCGACAATCCCGATCGGCTGAAGTCCGAAGCTTCCTTCGCCCACCTGTGCGGAGCAGCCCCCATCTCTGCCAGTTCCGGCCGGACCAAGCGCCACCGCCTCAACCGCGGCGGCGACCGCCAAGCCAACCATGCCCTCCACACGATCGCCCTCGTGCGTATGCGCTACGACCCCCGCACCCGGCTCTACGTCGCGCGACGCACTGCCGAAGGCATGTCCAAGAAGGACATCTTCCGCTGCCTCAAACGCTTCATCGCTCGAGAGGTCTACAAGCATCTGACCAGCATGAATACCCCACAACTACACCTCCTACAGCCGCTTGACGATCTATAGGAGCTTCCTGGACGCCAGGGGCCGCGTCTGCTCGGCTCTGCCTGGGTCGACGGCGGACGGGATGGGAGCCCACCACGCACGCCACTACGGACCCGCAGCCGGCAACGGCGCCCCTCCATCCCGGTGCCGGCCGATCCCCCGCCGGAGGCATTGCCTGGACCGTGGCCTGCTCTATGCGGGTGATCGACTCATGGCCGCTGGCCCTATCCACCTGTGGGCGCGCGGAGGCGCAGCCGGGGCTTGATGAACGTAGGGAAAGTCTTATCCCGCCAGGGCGTTCGCATCTGTCCGGTCCAGGTAGACGCGCGACGCTCGTCGGTCCCAGCTGATGGTTGGCAGTGGCGGTGACCGGTTGGTTCAAGTCTGTGATCGTTCTCAAGGGCAGGGAGGGGCGTCATGATGCCAGGTCGCGCAGAACGTCGATCGTGGGAGGCTGCGCTTCGCGCCGTGACCGTCCGGGAACCCTGGGCGCGCCATTTGGTCTTCGGCAATCTGGACGTGCTGGCTCGTCGCAACGCCACACCCCACCGCGGGCTCGCGCTCATACATGCGGCGCGCACCGAGGATCACGCGGCCAAGCTCCCGGCGGGAATGCAGGGGAGGCCGACTCTGGATTGGCCGGGGTACCGCGGATGGCGATCGGACCAGCGGCCACGCCACTTCGGCCTGATCTTCGGAGTAGGCCAGCTGGTCGACTGCTCCAGGGCAGAGGCGACTTCATCGGGTGGCGGCTGGCTCTGGAGGTTCGCAGGCGTGCGCCCCCTGAGTCAGCCGATGCAAGCTCGCGGGCACTCAGGCCTGTGGAAGGTCGCCCCTCGGCGGCATCCGCGTTATTGAAACGACCGATTCGTTCTGGTGAGTCCGGTTGCTCGCCAGCGTCAAAACGTCACCTGCGATCAAAGCGTCGCGCATCAACTGGGACTAGACGGGTGCGTTCGCATCCGTCGTCGGTCCGTACCCGTCATCGATCACGTGTGGCGCTACGCCGAGAATCAAGTTCTCAAGGGCTTGCGGCATCGGCCCGAAGCTGGCTACCCAGGTCTCGACCAGGTAGATCTCGCTGACCTCATCAATGGCCAGGAAGAATCGACCGTGATCATGCTCGCCCACGGGGAAGAGCTGACGCCCGATCGACTCGCCCCACTCCAGAAACCGGCCTTCCTCGCTGCCCCAAGTCAGCTCTGGGTCCAGCTCGAACGGCTGTCGCGCACGACTGATCCCCGGCCCGCTGACGTTGACCGCGAGACCGCCGAACTCGCGCAGGAAGGCCTCCGCGGCGTCGTGCATGGACAAGCCGGTTCGCTCGAACATAGATCGCCAGCGGCCTGTGTCTACCTTCCGTCCAGGTGCCCATCCCGAGGCGACCAACCCTCTCCCCAAGGGCAAGGAGTCGACCGCTGTCACCAAGACCACCGACGCCGTGGACAAGCGATCTTTGATGAACCCGGAGCAGGCGGCGGCGCTCCTCGACTGGATCCGCCGGCGGCCCCGCGGAGGTAAACGGCTGCATGCCTTCTTCGCCACGCTGTACTACTGCGGCCCGCGACCCGAGGAAGTCGTAGCCATGCGCGTGGAGGACGTGACGCTGCCCGCCTCCGATGCCGGCGACCAGTGGTCCGAGCTGCTGATCCACACGGCGACACCGGAGATCGGAAAGCAGTGGACCGACACGGGGGAGATCCACGAAGAACGCGACCTGAAGGGCCGGGCCGAGGGCGAGACGCGCACCGTGCCGGGGCATCCCGCCCTGACGCGGATCTTGCGGCAGCACATCGAGGACGAACGGCTCAAACCAGGGGATCTGCTGTTCCAGGGGGAGGCGGGTGGCATCCTCGCGGGCTCCGTCATCCGCCGGGCATGGCACAGTGCGCGCAAGGCGGCGTTATCTCCGCACGTCTTCGATTCGCCCACGGGGAGGCGCGTATACGACAACCGGCACACGCGCCTGACCAAGTGGCTCAACGACGGGATTCCGCCCGCCCAGGTGGCGGAGTGGGCCGGGAACAGCGTCCCCGTGCTCCTGGCCACCTACGCCCGCTGTGTCGATGGGCAGCTTTCCGACCTGAAGAAGCGGCTCGAAGCCGCCGGTGATCTTCCGGAGCCGCCTTGCGTCAGCTGATTCTCCAGACCGAGAACTTCGACACGTATTCGACACGGCCACCCGCGAAAACCCGGTGACAGCCGGACAACCCCGGAGCCTTCCCTTGATCGTCGAGGAGCGCCCGGGGCTTCGCCGTGTCGGGCCGCATCCGCCCTGACCAGCAAAAAGGCCCTCCCGGTGGGAGGGCTCTCAGTGGCGCCCCCGGCAGGACTCGAACCTGCGGCCAAGCGCTTAGAAGGCGCCTGCTCTATCCACTGAGCTACGGGGGCCGGTGTGGTGGCCTGTCTGGTGCCCGGGTATGGGCCGATCCGCGACCTTGCCGGGGACAAGGATAGGGCTCTCCGGTCCGTGTCCCTCGTGCTTCGCCTCCGTGGCTCGATGTGGAGGTTCAGTGAAGCGCTCCGATAATCGCAGGCAGGTACGAATCGTGCACCGCTTTTCGCGCCTCGCGCACCGGGTGTTGTGTACTCGTTATGCCTGCGCCCCAGTCGCCCCTTCCGTCCACTGTGTCCTGTCGGCGCGCAGACACATGCATATGCTTCAGAAAGCTGACAAAGTTGGGCATTCTTCGCATGTGGTGACCTTGGACGTACGGCCTCAGCTGTTCGAAGCACTCTCTGCCCTGCGCGACCGTGTCGCCGCCGCCCGCTTCCCGCTGCCCCTGGTGGGGGCTCCACGGGCGCGTGCCAACCGCGACGAGCTCCTCGCGCAGCTCGACGACTATGTGGTGCCCCGGCTGAGAGAGCCTGAAGCGCCCTTGCTGGCCGTCGTCGGGGGATCGACCGGAGCCGGCAAGTCGACCCTCGTCAATTCTCTCGTAGGGCGCAAGGTCAGCGAGGCGGGCGTGTTGCGGCCCACGACGCGTACCCCCGTCCTCGTGTGCCATCCCGAGGACCATCACTGGTTCAGTGGGATGCGGGTGCTGCCCCGCCTCACCCGCGTGTGGCTGCCGCACCAGGACCCTGGCGAGGATCTTCACGATGTAGAGGAGCTTCAGGGTGCCGTCGGGCGTGAGGAAACGGTGCTGCGTATCGAGACCGCCGACACACTGCCGCGCGGGCTGGCGCTGCTCGACGCGCCTGACATCGATTCCCTGGTCGCGGACAACCGGATCCTCGCCGCGGAGCTGATCAGCGCCGCCGACATCTGGGTCATGGTCACCACTGCCGCCCGTTACGCCGACGCCGTGCCCTGGCATCTGCTGCGGACCGCCAAGGAGCACCGGGCGACCCTCATCACCGTGCTCGACCGGGTACCGCACCAGGTCGTGTCCGAGGTGTCGCGGCAATACGGCGCTCTGCTCACCAAGGCCGGGCTTGGCCACGTGCCCCGGTTCACCGTGCCCGAGCTGCCCGAGTCCGCCTGGGGCGGGGGTCTGCTGCCCGCCACCGCGGTCGCGCCCCTGCGTGCCTGGCTGACGTACCAGGTGCAGGACCCCGCCGCCCGGGAGGCCGCCATGGCGCGTACGGCCCGGGGAGTCCTCGACTCCCTGCGGTCCCGTATGCCTGAGCTGGCCGGCGCGGCCGCCGCTCAGTACGCCGCGGCTCTGCGGCTCACTGCCGCCGTCGACACGGCGTACGACAGCGAGTACGCGCGCGTGCGGCACAGTCTGGAGTCCGGGGCGGTGCTCGCCGGCGACGCCCTGAAGCGGTGGCGCAGCTACCCCCTCGACTGCACTTCCGGTGAACTCCTGGACTCATTGACCGGGAGCCTGGCCGCCCTGCTGTTGTGCGCCGTCACGGCCGCCGACGAACGCATCGACGATGCCTGGCGGCGAGAACCCGCGGCTGCCGCTCCCGAGTTGACGAACCGTGATCCGACGTTGGAGAGTGCCGAGCACCGCATCGGGATGACCGTACGACGCTGGCGGCGCGTCCTCGAGGAGTACGCCGAGGAAGAGGTCCGCGACCTCGACAAGAGCGCCGCACCGGACTCCGACGCGGTGGCTGCCCTTCTTGCCACCACTCTCCTCGGTGGTGACCGGGCGCGGCCCGCCGGCGAGGAACTCGCCGAACGGATCGGCGCACACAAGGCGCTACGGCTGCGCGATCGCTCCGCAGGCGTGCTGTCCGAGTACCTCGACCGGGCGCTGCGCACGGAACGCGAGCGCCGTCTGGCCCCTCTGGACGCCCTCGACGTCCAAGTCGAGCCCCAGGCCGAACTCATTGCCGCGCTGTCCGTACTGCAGAAGGAGAGGTGACCGTGGTGACTCCCGCCGGCGACCGCACGGGTCACGTCCAACATCCGAAGGCCGAGCCCGCGGAGGAGCGCTCGGACGGCGCCGTGGCCGCGGCCGGCCGGCGAGCCCGGGACGGGCGGGGGGTCCCCTCCCTCCGCACGGCAGGCGACGACATCGTGCACGCGCGCGTGGAGCGCGGTTCCGACCGGGCCGGCACGGAGGGCGGACTCGGGGGGGCGGGTACGAGACGCGATTCCGTCCGGGGCGGCAGGAAAGGTGATCACGTGCCCGAAGGCCCGCGGAGTCCGGCGCGCCCGAAGGGGGGCCAGGGCGCGGATCCCGGAGCCCGGGAGGGTTCTCCAGCGGCCGGAGCGACCGCGAGCGCGCAGGAGGACGCCCGGCCTTACGCGGGAATCGACTCGAGGCACGCCGGCACGGGGAACGGCCCCGGACACGGGCGCGCGGGCAATGACGCAGGGCACGCGCGCGTGGGGAACGACCCAGGCCACGCGTGGGCGGAAGGCGGCCCAAGACACTCGCCTGTCGCGGGCGAGGACCCGCATGCGCGGGCGGATGACGAAGCCCGGCACGCGCGTGTGGAGAGCGACCCGCTGTGTGCGTGCGCGCAGCGCGAAGAGCCTG
The DNA here is from genome assembly GCF_053598275.1 of Streptomyces sp. NPDC001156. Lineage (NCBI taxonomy): Bacteria > Bacillati > Actinomycetota > Actinomycetes > Kitasatosporales > Streptomycetaceae > Streptomyces > Streptomyces sp. NPDC001156. The sequence continues at coordinate 11,926 of NZ_JBSFJX010000038.1, forward strand.
GGAACGGCATCGGAACCACCGGCTGGGACGACGGACTGATCGCGAGGCGCGTGCTGGGGATGGCCCTCGATCAGGAGGGGGGCATGATCGTGGAGCCCCGCTCTCCCGTGGCTCGACAACCCGAGCCCCTGGCGTACGACGGCCCCTTGCGGTCGCGGCTGGATGCGCTGCGCGAGCTCGTGGGCCTGTCGCGGACCCGGCTGGACGGCGACACGCTCGCCGAGGCGGGCCGGGTCCTGGACGAGGCGTCCGCGCGCCGCCGGCTCTCGGGGGAGCACACCGTGGTCGCCATCGCGGGTGCCACCGGCAGCGGCAAGTCGACTCTCTTCAACACGCTGGCCGGTGTGGCGATTTCGGAGACCGGCGTACGGCGGCCGATGACGGCGGCGCCCGTCGCGTGCAGTTGGAGCGACGGCGCGGCCGCGCTCATCGACCGGCTCGGCATCCCGGGACGGTTGCGGCGGCGCCCGATGCAGTCACCGGACGACGCCCAGCTGGCGGGGCTCGTCCTGGTCGATCTGCCCGACCACGACTCCGCGGTCGTGAAGCACCGGGAGCAGGTCGACCGCATCCTGGCGCTGGTGGACGCGGTCATCTGGGTCGTCGATCCCGAGAAGTACGCCGACGCAGTCCTGCACGAGCGGTACCTGCGGCCGCTGGCAGGGCACGCCGAGGTCATGTTCGTCGTCCTGAACCAGGTCGACCGGCTGCCCGGGGAGGCCGCGGAGCAGGTGCTCGACGACCTGCGGCGGCTGCTCGACGGGGACGGTATCGCGCTGGGTGAGTACGGCGAGCCCGGGGCGACGGTCCTCGCCCTGTCCGCGCTCAGCGGCGAGGGCGTGGGCGAACTGAGGGAACTGCTCGGTCAGTTCGTGGCGGAGCGCGGGGCGGCGGCGCGCCGCATCTCCGCCGATGTGGACGCGGCCGCGGCCCGCCTCCGGCCCGTTTATGCGGCCGGTGGCCGCGGCGGGCTCAGTGAGGAGGCGCGCGAGGAGTTCACCGCACGCCTCGCGGACGCGGTGGGAGCCACCGCGGCGGGCGATGCCGCCGAGCGTGTGTGGCTGCGCAACGCCAACCGAGCCTGCGGCACGCCCTGGTTGCGCTTGTGGCGACGGTGCCGGGACCGGCGAGAACCCTCTACGGGACGGTTGCCCGTGCGTGCGCCCGCCGATTCCGAGCGCACCCCCGCGGATGAGGAAGCCACCGCACGGCAGCGCGTGGAGCAGGCGGTACGGACGGTGGCGGACCGGGCCGCGACCGGGCTTCCCACGCCCTGGGCCCAGGCGGTGCGTGAGGCCGCGGTGCGTGGCGCGCAGGGACTGCCTGAGGCCCTCGACGAACTGGCGGTGGACGTCGCCAAGGCGCCGGACCGGCCGCCGCGCCCGGGGTGGTGGCCCGCCGCCGTGATGGCCCAGGTGGCGATGACACTCCTCCAGGTCGTGGGGGTGCTCTGGGTCCTGGGCCAGATCATCGGGTTCATGCCGACCGGCCTCGGGACGCCGGCGCTGCTGGTGCTGGCCGGCGTCGTCGGTGGCCCGTTCGTCGAGTGGAGCTGCCGGATGGGTGCGCGCGGACCGGCCCGGAGGTACGGGCTGGAGGCGGAACGGCGGCTGCGGGAGGCGGCGGCCGGGTGCGGACGGGCACGGGTGCTGGATCCGCTGGCGGCGGAGTTGCTGCGGTACGGGGAGGTGCGGGGGGAGTACGCGAAGGTCACGGGGGTCGAGGCGGGAGCACGAGTGAGGTGAAGCCCGGTCGGCGGAGATGCCGACGATGGGCGGACGGACTCGTTCGGGTGGCCGATTTGTCCACAACCGGCCGGTAGCCCACAGCGCTCAGCGGGCTCGTCCCGGCGGAGGCAGTCTGATCCCGCGGCGATCGCAGCGAACGCGGTCGTCGTAGGGCGGCGGTATGCGACCTGGCAGGTCCGCCGCCGCAGACGCAGCCGTACGGGACGGGCCCGTACGTGTACCACCCGGCCTGTGAGCCGGGACGAGGGAGGGGTTCCGCATGAACGAGACGACGGTGTGCGTGGTCGGCAACGTCGCCACTCAGCCGGTGTACCGGGAGTCGCCGACGGGTCCGACGGCGCGCTTCCGGCTGGCGGTGACGGCTCGGTATCTGGACCGGGAGAAGAACACGTGGACGGACGGGCACACCAACTTCTTCACGGTGTGGACCCGGCGCTCCCTGGCCACCAACGTGGCCGCGTCCGTGGCCGTGGGCGATCCGCTCGTGGTCCAGGGGCGGCTGAAGGTACGGACCGAGCAGCGGGAGGGCCAAGGCTGGCTGTCGGCCGACCTCGACGCGGTGGCGATCGGTCATGATCTGTCGCGGAGCACCTCGGCCTTCCGGCGGTCGACCAGGCCCGAGGCACAGGGCGGGACGTCACCGCAACCGGAGCCCAATTGGGAGACGGAGTCGCCGGGTCGGCCCGAGGAACCTGACCAATCCGGGGCGGCGGCCCTACCTGAGCCCGAGCCTGCGGGAGTGACGTGACGTCAGGCAGGTGCGCTCAAGCCCGCTCCGCCTGAGCTTGGGCCCAACTGCCGCTTATCGAGGCATCCATCGGACAACGTCCCAAGGATCCTTATGTAACTCATCGATAAGCGCAGCTCACAGGCTGTGTGAGCGATAACGATTCCGAGTCGGATCGGTTATCGGATGACATTACTGGGGAGGGGGGTGCGCCGCGTTCATAGGATGCCGGACGTAGTTCTCGGGGCTTCTGATTCTGCTGGTGGGACCGCACCCCCCACGTCAACGGGTCCTGCTCGAAGGGGAATTCTGTGTTTTCTTCGTTGTCCGCGTCGCCCGCACGCAGGCGAGGGGTCGCCCGCCTCGCCGCCGCGACGCTGGTGTCCGGACTCGTCGCGGCAGGCCTGCTGGCCACCGCGGGCGTGGCGGTCGCCGACGGGACACCGCAGAGCGAGGGTGGCGCAACCGCGACCATAGGCGGCCTCAAGACATACGGTGCCGCCGTCGTCCATGACGGCGGCACGGAGGAGCAGGTGTCCGCAGGGCTGTTCGAGATGTCCGTCGACAACGGCGGCACCCTGCAGACGTACTGCATCGACATTCACAACCCCGCGCAGAAGGACGCCAAGTATCACGAGACGCCCTGGAGCGGCACGTCTCTGAACGGCAACAAGAACGCGGGCAAGATCCGCTGGATTCTGCGCAACTCCTACCCGCAGGTGAACAACCTGGCGGCACTGGCGGCCAAGGCCGGTGCGAGCGGCCTCACCGAACAGGACGCGGCGGCCGGCACCCAGGTGGCGATCTGGCGCTACTCGGACGGCGCTCACGTGGACGCGGTCGCCCCCCGGGCGGAAAAGCTCGCGGACTACCTGGAGAAGAGCGCCCAGGACCTCCCTGAGCCCTCGGCGTCCCTGACCTTGGACCCGCCCGCCGTCTCGGGCCATCCCGGGGAGCGGCTCGGCCCGGTGACGGTCCACACGAACGCCGACAGCGTCACGGTGACACCGCCGGTTGACCCCACGATGTCCGGCGTCAAGATCGTCGACAAGGACGGCAAGGAGGTGACGTCCGCCGCCAATGGCGCACGAATCTACTTCGAGGTGCCGAAGAAGGCGCAGGACGGTTCGGCCGAACTGACCGTGCAGGCGTCGACCACCGTGCCGGTCGGCCGGGCCTTCGCCTCCGAGACCCGGAGCCAGACGCAGATACTCGCCGGCTCCAGCGAGTCGACCGTCTCGGCGACGGCGACGGCGAGCTGGGCCTTCACCGGCGCGATACCCGCGCTGTCGGCCGAGAAAAATTGTGCCAAGGGCGGCCTGGACATCACCGCGACGAACACGGGCGATGCGCCGTTCACGTTCGAGCTGATGGGCACCTCGCACTCCGTTCCGGCGGGAAAGACGCGGACCGTGACGGTCCCGTTGCAGGAGGACCAGGCCTACGACTTCTCGATCAAGGGTGCGGGCGGCTTCGGGAAGTGGTTCAAGGGCGTCCTGGACTGCAAGACCGAGAGCAGCACGGGTGGACTGGCGGCCCAGCTCCTCACTGAGCCGAGCCCGGCGACGGTGGGCGGTACGGCACCCACGGACACCAACCTCGCCGAGACCGGCACATCGAGCGCGACCCCGATCATCGCGGGCACGGCGATCGCCTTCGTCGTGATCGGCGGCGCGACGCTCGTGCTGCTCCGCAAGAAAGAGACGCCGACGGTCGACTGAGTCCACGCGGCCGGCCTCCAGGCTGTTCCATCGGCCGCCGTCGTCCACGCCCTGTGGACGACGGCGGCCGACGGCACCTCATTCAAGCCGCCTGGGGACGATCCTCATCCACGCACTCGCCGAGCAGCCCCCGGAGCGCAGGCTAGCGGCGATCGTGCTGATCGCCGCCCCATTCGTCGGTCAGGGCGGCTGGCCAGGCGACGAGTTCGAGCTGCCCGGCGACCTTGGCGCGAGGCTGCCGCACGGCGCGCGGGTGCATGTGTTCCACGGACTCGAGGACGAGACCGCCCTACCGTCGCATGCCGACCTCTATGCCCGCGTGATTCCACAGGCGAAGGTGCACCGGCTGCCCGGGCGCGATCATCAGCTGAACAACGATCTGAGCGAAGTGGCCAAGGCGATCTGCCCCGACAAACACTGAAGCCTTCAGCCGCGTTCCCGAACTCTGTCCCCGCAACGGAGTACGTAGCGCTGCTCACGCGAGGCCACGGCGACCACGAGGCGTGGGTTGCGCGGTGAGGATCTCGTCGATGACGTCTCCAGCGATCTTGGCCAGTGGACTCCGAGACGCCTCACGAGACGGCGACCACGGCCGAGTCATCAAGCTGAGGTGGAAAGCTTTAGGGCTGACCCAGCGCCAACTGGGCGAAGCCTGCGGCCGTAGAAGGGCGCTCTGATTGACTTGGCGGCCGCAGGTTAGGCCACCCGTAACCAGTCATGGCTGAGCCGGCAGCCGGGCGCCTACCGGTCGGCCTTGCACTCAGCTCTCTTGCTACTCGACCATGCCGATGGCGAAGGGGAACGACTCCAGGAATTGGCGCCGCGCAGGATCTTGCTCAGCTTTGGCCAAGTCCGCGAACACCTGCAACAGGCGGTGGCGTTGGTCCATGGGCTGTTGCAGCAGCACCCAGCCGACGCTCTCCATCATCTTCACCGCGGAGTCGGGATCCACTTCCTCGTCCCCGCAACTATCCAGCCACCACACGACATCGACGAGTAGACCGGTAAGTGCCGGCACGAGCGGATCCATGGCAGTCATCCGTGCAACCTAGCCGACTCTTACGACACCGCTTCCTGGGTGGGTGAGTGTCTAACTGCGTGACAACGCCCACGGACAGCGGCGGACAACCGCACACCTCTGCGGACTACCCGTCGCTGATGAGGATTCCTGAAATTGGCTCTGTCCGCCGTTCCGTGAGGCTTCTTCAGAAGGACCGGTAGATTCCTTCGGGATCATCGTGAGCCCATGCGGCGTACTCCTCGAAGCCCAGGTTGCCGATGCTCAGATTTGCGTGGACGTCGTGAACCCCTGCGGGGATGGTGCGGAACTCGCGGCCGAACTCGGTCAGTTGCTCGTAGTCTTCGTCGTCCACGCACTCCTCCCGCGTCAGCGTGGTGACCGCCAGCAACGCGTGGCTTTCGGCCTGCATGGTTGTCCGGTCGGCGAGGAAGACAACGGCCAGGTTCTCGTCGGCGCAGACCGCATTCAGCACCTCGTCAACGGTCGCTCCTGCCCAGGCCGGGTCGTCTACGAGGTGGACGTGAGCCTCGTATTGCCTGTCCCCCCAGGGCTCCATCAGCGCCGCTGTCACGTCCTGCCACGCCTGGTCGTCGTGGTAGTCGGTCCTGACGACCAGGACGTCGAACTCATCACGGCCGGTGACGGCGGGCAGCGCTCTCATGGATCTTTTTCCTCGGTGACGATCGGTGAGCCGTGCCCGACTGTCTCACGGGCCGTTTTCGAGGCTCTGACCGCGCTCGCGTGAGCACCGTTGATCAAGCTCCGGAGGCTCTGGTCCTCGCGGCCCTACTTCCGTGAGGGGCGATGTGGAGTCTTGATGTGCGGGGTCGCGAATGTGACCATGCGGTGCAGCACGGCGACAGGGATGGCGGGGTTGCGGGCGGCGGTTTCGGCGCTGTGTGGGTCGAGCAGGAGCGTCATCAACTCTGACGTCGAGGGCTGGGCGCGGCGGGCGGCATCTCTGTCATCGGCTGAAGACTATGACCCGGCCAGATCGCGGCAAAGCGGGATACGGAACACGGTACTTACCCGAGCGGTGACCAACGGAATTCACTGGCAGCTGGATGCACAACCAGATAGCAGTGGGTTGTGCATGCGAGTGGATTCCCCGAAGGGGCCTGACGCCGCTGCTTCCTGGGACTGGAATGCGGGTGGCTTCGGGTTCAATGCGGACCCGCGGACGGCAGTTACTGCCTCACCGGCCCGGTCCCGGGGACTGCAGGAGCCGATGCACGATGGCTCACCTTCGACCCGTTGTCTTCGATGCCACAGCGATCAGAATCGCCACGAACCAGGTGGTCAAGACCTATCCCTTTCCGAGGGGGCACGGGCTGCCGGACGGCAGGTTCTGGCTGTTCGTGAGGCCGCCCGGTTGGCCGACGAAATCGGAGGGAACGGCACTCGACACACCCCAACCTCTCGATCGGGCCGGCAGGCCGGTGTCCTTCAAGCGCTTCTGAACGCTCTTGCAGCCGATGCCGCTATCGAACGCCTGTGCGACGTGGCACCGGCTGGTGCTACAGAGGGAGCTTCGTGCCGGCCGACAGTTGACGGCAGTCCTTGACGGCAACAGCAATGGACGTCGCCGTATCCCTCAACCTTTTGGCGCGTGCCACGGCTCTGGGTAGTCATGATCTGCCCATGGACGAGTACGTGTGGCCCACGGGCCGCAAGGCGCCGGCGGCCGAGGCGGTTCGGCGGTGTTGGGAGGCGACCGTCGTCGCTCTACCGGTTGGCACTCGCGTCGGTGGGGAGGTCATCGGTCGCCAGCGCTTCGGAGTCTTCTTCCGTATGGAGGGTGTCCCGAACGCTGTGGCGCTGGCTGAGATCACGGCCATGCCGCGCTGGATGGAGCTGCCCGCCATGGGCGCCTACGTGGAGGGCGAAGTGATTGATCATGCTCACCACAACCACCAGGTGAAGGTTCGGCTGCCCGGTTGATCACTCCCGGGCCGTCTCTGGGCCGTGCGAGGGCGCCCAAGGGCACTCGACGGCGACCGACAGCGACAGACGAGCCACAGCCGCCACCAGTGAAAGCCCAGGTCAGAGGCCCCAGGCGTAACGGGTTTCCGCTCAGGGGTGGCGGTCAGGCAAGATGGGGTGTATCTGCCCACTGCCAGATTTCAAGCTGCCGGACGGTTTCTCTTGGCTGAGTTCATTTACACCATGCGCAAGGCGCGCAAGGCGCACGGCGACAAGGTGATTCTCGACGACGTAACCCTGAGCTTCCTGCCGGGTGCGAAGATCGGCGTCGTCGGTCCGAACGGCGCCGGTAAGTCGACCGTCCTCAAGATCATGGCCGGTCTTGAGCAGCCGTCGAACGGTGACGCCTTCCTCACTCCCGGTTACAGCGTCGGCATCCTGCTCCAGGAGCCCCCGCTGAACGAGGAGAAGAACGTCCTGGAGAACGTCCAGGAGGGTGTCGCCGAGATCAAGGGCAAGCTCGACCGGTTCAACGAGATCGCCGAGCAGATGGCGGTCGAGTACACCGACGAGCTCATGGACGAGATGGGCAAGCTCCAGGAGCAGCTCGACCACGCGAACGCGTGGGACCTGGACGCGCAGCTGGAGCAGGCCATGGACGCCCTGGGCTGCCCGCCCGGCGACTGGCCCGTCACCAACCTCTCCGGTGGTGAGCGCCGCCGCGTCGCCCTGTGCAAGCTCCTGCTGGAGCAGCCCGACCTGCTGCTGCTCGACGAGCCCACCAACCACCTCGACGCCGAGTCCGTGAACTGGCTGGAGCAGCACCTGGCCAAGTACCCGGGCACCGTCGTGGCCATCACCCACGACCGGTACTTCCTGGACAACGTCGCGGAGTGGATCCTCGAGCTCGACCGCGGCCGCGCCTACCCGTACGAGGGCAACTACTCCACGTACCTCGAGACCAAGGCCACGCGTCTGAAGGTCGAGGGCCAGAAGGACGCCAAGCGGCAGAAGCGTCTGAAGGAAGAGCTGGAGTGGGTCCGCTCCAACGCCAAGGGGCGGCAGGCCAAGTCCAAGGCGCGTCTGGCCCGCTACGAGGAGATGGCGGCCGAGGCCGACAAGATGCGGAAGCTGGACTTCGAGGAGATCCAGATTCCGCCGGGCCCGCGTCTGGGCAGCGTCGTGGTCGAGGTCGACAAGCTCAACAAGGCCTTCGGGGAGAAGGTCCTCGTCGACGGCCTCAGCTTCACCCTGCCGCGTAACGGCATCGTCGGCGTCATCGGTCCGAACGGCGCGGGCAAGACCACGCTGTTCAAGATGATCCAGGGGCTGGAGGAGCCCGACTCCGGTTCGATCAAGGTCGGCGAGACCGTCAAGATCTCGTACGTCGACCAGAGCCGCGAGAACATCGACCCGAAGAAGACGCTGTGGGAGGTCGTCTCCGACGGGCTCGACTACATCAACGTCGGCCAGGTCGAGATGCCGTCGCGGGCCTATGTGTCGGCTTTCGGCTTCAAGGGCCCGGACCAGCAGAAGCCCGCGGGTGTCCTCTCCGGTGGTGAGCGCAACCGCCTCAACCTCGCGCTCACGCTGAAGCAGGGCGGCAACCTGCTGCTCCTCGACGAGCCGACCAACGACCTCGACGTCGAGACGCTCTCGTCGCTGGAGAACGCGCTGCTCGAGTTCCCGGGCTGTGCCGTGGTCGTCTCCCACGACCGGTGGTTCCTCGACCGCGTCGCCACCCACATCCTCGCCTACGAGGGCGACTCCAGGTGGTTCTGGTTCGAGGGCAACTTCGAGTCGTACGAGAAGAACAAGATCGAGCGGCTCGGCCCGGACGCGGCCCGTCCGCACCGTGCCACCTACAAGAAGCTGACCCGGGGCTGATCTTGCGGCACATCTACCGCTGCCCTCTGCGCTGGGCGGACATGGACGCATACGGCCACGTCAACAACGTGGTGTTCCTCCGCTACCTGGAGGAAGCCCGTATCGACTTCCTGTTCCGCCCGGACAAGCAGTTCAAGCAGGGGTCCGTGGTGGCGCGCCACGAGATCGACTACAAACGCCAGCTCGTCCACCGGCACGCGCCGGTGGACATCGAGCTGTGGGTCATGGAGATCAAGGCCGCGTCCTTCACGCTGGGCTACGAAGTGAAGGACCCGGACCAGGTCTACGTCCGGGCCTCGACCGTGATAGTGCCGTTCGACTTCGAGGCACAGCGGCCGCGGCGGCTCACCGCCGAGGAGCGGGAGTTCCTCGCGGGGTACCAGGACGACGAGGAGGAGGCCGTCGCCGCATGACGGTGCTCCATCTCAAGGACGACGGGGAGGCGGCGGACCTCGCCGCCTTCCTGGCCAGGCTGATCCACTACGACCGCGGTGCGGTGGTGCGTGTGCAGTCGACCGGGACGACGCTGGCCGTGTTCGGGCGGCCGCCGTCGTTCGAGGTGCTCGCCGTCCGGGCGGTACGGCTGGCCAAGCCGTACGAGAACGGCCTGGAGGTCGGGCTCGACGTGACCGTCTCGGCCGGTGAACTCCTGGAATCCGTCGATGAGTCGGCGGCCACATCCGGCGTACCGGCGGCCGTCACCGGGCCGCCGTGGGCCGGGGTCCTCCCGCCGCGCAGCGGCTGGCGGCCCGAGCCGGGACTGCCCGCCCCCGACGTGCTGCGGGCGACCGTGGCCGCCGCGGTCGCGGAATTCCGTTCGCGTACGGAGGAGCTGGCCCCCGAGCGGCGCACGCGTACCGAACTCGACCGGATCGGCAGAGAGATCTGGTCCCGCGCGATCGGCGACACCGAGCTCCCGGTGCGGGCCGCGCACGCGGCGCAGTCGCTCGGTTTCCTCCGCCCCGTACCGCGGTCGGCGTCCGGCACCGAGCCGCTGGGGTTGTTCTCGTCGGGCACGTGGCTGAGGCTGCGGACACCGTACGGCTCGATCGCCGTGCGGCGGGCCGGGCTCGGCGCCCTCGACGTCAGTGTCCGCTGACGGCAGGGATCCGCCGCCGGGCAGCAAGCCTGCGGGCCGGGAGTCCCTGGCCCCGGCCCGGACCTCTCGGACTCACTCCGGGCTGTTCACCATCGACGCCGCCGCGTACGTCAGGTAGTTCCACAGCGTGGTGCTGTGCTCCTCGGAGAGGCCGAGTTCGTCGACGGCGACCCGCATGTGCTTGAGCCAGGCGTCATGGGCGGCCTGGTTCACGGTGAACGGGGCGTGGCGCATGCGCAGGCGCGGATGGCCGCGCTTCTGGCCGTAGGTCGTCGGGCCGCCCCAGTACTGGATCAGGAACAGGGTGAGGCGCTCCTCAGCCGGACCCAGGTCCTCCTCCGGATACATGGCCCGCAGGGCCGGATCCTCGGCCACCCCCTCGTAGAAGCGGTGCACGAGACGGCGGAAGGTCTCCTCACCGCCGACCTGCTCGTAGAAGGTCTGCTCCTGCAGCGTGCCGCGCCGAATCTCTCTCACGTCGTCCATGGTCTCAGACGCGACGACCGAGGTCCCAAGGCTTAGGACCACCCCTCTGAACCGCCCGCTGGCCGGGCAGCCGGTGGCGCCCACGATCGGGCAGCCGGGACCTCCCCGTACCGGGCAGCCGGCCGCGTGGTCCCAGGCGACGGCGCGTGGGGGCGGGAGGGGGCCGGAGTGCGCCTCAGGACCCGCAGAGCCGCACACCTGGCCACGCCCCTGACCACCGGACCGCAAGGCCGCACGGGTAACCCCATCCAAGAACATCGCGCGCGAATGCCGCACGATTCGATGGCAACCGGAACCGCGCGCGCGAAAGCCGTACAAGGGGCCCGAAAACGCCGTCAGGGAACGCCATGCCGGAACACCGGCCTGAAAACACCGGCCCGGAACGCCAGCCCGTGGAGACCGGCCGCAGAAGAGCAGAGAAGAACAGGTGAGAAGCCACGGCCGCGCACGCGTACGAGAGCCCGTGAGGAGTCCCGTACGCGCACGCGGCCCTGAGTGCTCAGCCCCGGCGGATCGTGATCGTCGTCCACGCGCCCACGTGCACCCGGTCCCCGTCCTGGAGCGGCACCGGAACGAAGGGCTGGATGGGCTCCTCGCCACCGTTGACCGTGGTGCCGTTCGTGGAGTTCTGGTCGACGACGGCCCAGGAGCCGTCCGGCTGCTGGACCAGGAGCGCGTGCTGGTGCGAGACGCCCGGGTCCTCCGGCGGCACCGACAGATCGATGTCCGGGGTGTCACCGGTGGAGTGGCGCCGGCGGCCGATGGTGACCTGGTTGCCGGTGAGGGTGCGCTGCTGCTCCGGGGAGTACGCCGGCAGGTTGAGGCCCGCGGCCTCGGGGCCGGAGCGCTGCATCATCGCCATGAAGTACTCGCGGTCCGGACCGATGGTCGCGATCCAGGTGAGCGGCTGCTGCTCGTAGGGAGGCGGGGCCTGGCCGGAACCGGGCTGCGGGTAGCCGTAGCCCCCGCCCTGACCGGCACCGGGGCCCGCGGGACCGCCGGCCGCCCCGGTGGCAGGGGAGGACGACGGAGGCGAGATCACCCAGTCGTCGTCACCGCCGCCGAAGGACGGACCGCCGGGCTGCGGCGGAGCGGGCGGGAAGCCCTGGGTCGGCGGCGGGGGAGGCGGGGCCTGCCGCTGGAAGGCGGAGGGGGCACCGCCCTGGAAGGCCGAGGGCGCTTCCGGGGCACCGGTCCGCGGACCGCCGGGGCCACCTGTCGTGGGCCCGGGCGGCGGCGGAGCCGGATTCGAGCGATCCCCACCGAAGACGGACGGGCGTGCGGATTCGCCGCCGAAGGCGGACGGGGACGAGGAGTCGCCACCGAAAACAGACGGGCGTGGGGAGTCGCCGCCGAAGGCGGATGGTCGCGGGGAATCGCCGCCGTACCCGGACTGGCGCGAGCCCCCTCCGCCGAAGCCGGCCGGACCGGACGGCTCGTCGCCGAAGGCCGGCCCCGGAGGAATCGGTTCCGCGGGCCGGTTCACCTGCGAGGGGCGGGACCTCTCGTAGTCGAACGAGTCGGGGCCGGGCACGGTCTGCCCGCCCTGCTGGAAGCGCAGGGCCGGGTTCGGCGTCGACGGGCGCGGTGCGGCGGGGGTGTACGACGTCGCCGTGTTGGTCAGGAAGTTCCACCGGCACTCCTCGCAGAACGGCGCGCCGCCCTCGCGGGGCGTGCGGCACTGCGGGCAGAGTTCCGGTTCGGAGTCCGGTGCGGCGGACATCGGCCGTCCACCGGGCCGACCGCCCGCGCCCGGAGGCGGCGGGGGCGAACCCGGCGGCGGATAGCCGTAACCGGTGGTGGGCGGCGGCGGAGGCGGCGGGGGCACGGCACCGGCCATACGGTGACCGCAGACCTCGCACCAGTCGTCGGAACCCGACTGGTGTCCGTTCGGGCAGGTCGGCATGTCGGCGCTTCCCCCTCTCCTTCTCCGGCCGCTGGGGCCGGTGTGGTTCTCCGACCCCGCGGGGTCGGGCTTGTTGCTGGCAGGACCTTCAGGTCACTTCTTTACACGAACAGTCTTTGTGGACCGTGTCTCGAGAGTCATCTCGTCGGCCTCCGCGACCTTTGTCTTCAGTCGCACAGTACCCGTCGTGGCATCGACCACGTCCACCACCTTCGCAAGCAGTTTCGCAGTATCCGCGTTTCCCGAGACGCTGGCGAGCTGAACGGCGCGGCCCAGCTTGGCCGTTGCGCCATCGAAATCACCCGCTTTGCGTAGATCCAGTCCTTGCTGGATGACCTGTGCCAGTTCGGCCTGGCCCGTGTAGTGCGCGACTTGGGGATTGATCGACGTGGATGCCGTCATGTCGTCGGTCCACACGGCCCGTACGAGCCCCTGGGCGCCGAGGTTCTGGGCGCTGCCGTCGCCCTGCGGTATCACCAGGGACACCCGTGCGGCCAGCATCTCCTGGCCGATGTTCGCGGCCGGGACCCGGACGCACACGTGGTAGTCACGGGACTCGTCGCCCCAGGAGCCGGTGGGGTAGTCCCCGGCGCGCGGGCCCGCCTCGGTCCGGCGGGCGGTCAGGTCCTCGACGGCGGGCGCGACCTGCTTGACGAACTTGATCTCCGTCCCGAGAGGCGTCCACAGCCGCAGCGAGACATCGGCGACCTCCTTGCCCATCGCCGTCTCCATCATCTGCGTGAAGTCGGCGGCGAGGGCGGCCGGGTCGGCGACGATGTCGGCGGTGCCGAGGAGCGCGGAGGCGATCCCGGTGACCTCCTTGACCTCCCAGTCGGTGCCCACTCCACGCGCGTCACAGGTGAAACGGCCGGCGCAGGCGTCCAGCGCGGCCTTCAGGTCGGTGGGCGACTCGTGCTCGTTGCGGCCGTCGGTGAGCAGGATGCCGTGGCGTATGGAGACATCGGCCGAGGACAGCAGCCGGTCGGCGAGGCGCAGCCAGGTGCCGATCGCGGTGCCGCCGCCGGCGCTGAGCCTGCGCAGCGCCTGCTTCGCCTGGTCGCGAGTGGTCGCGTCGGCGACGGCGAGCCGCCCGCCGCCCGGGTAGACCTCCTTGGCCACATGGGTGCCGCCGACCACCGCGAAGTGCACACCGTCGCGCAGGGTGTCGATGGCCGCTGCCGTCGCGTCGCGTGCGTTGCGCATCTTGGTCGGCGGGTAGTCCATCGACCCGGAGCAGTCGACCATGATCGCCACGGCGGCGCTCGGGCCGTGCCCGGGCGTGTAGAGGTGGGGCGCGGTGACAGCGCTTCCGGTCGTGCCGCCGCCGGTCGCCGTGACCGTCACGATGGCGTTGACCTCCCGGCCGCCCTCCGGCAGGTACTCGTTCTGGTAGACGTCCACCGAGAACTGCGGCACGTTCGACTTCGAGAAATTGGCCATGCCTTCTCTGATCCCCCTAGAGGACCCCACCGCCGTGGGGTGATGACTGGTTGCGGACCGGTCCCCTCCGGTCCTTGGGCCGTTCTCGCCGGCCGCGGGTGTGCCCACGGGGCACGCCTCAGGCGGATCCTGCCCCCTGCGGAGGGGCGGGGAACGGGAGCACGGCCACTGTTACGTTGTCGTGGCCCCCGCCGTCCAGGGCGTGCCCCACGAGCACCTGCGCGGTGTGCAGCGGCCGCAGTTCGGCGCCGGCCGGCACCACCTCGGCCATCTCCTCGGCGGCCTCGGCGTAGTTCCACAGCCCGTCCGTGCAGACCACGACCACACCCGGGCGGTCCGGCTTGAAGGAAGCGGTGTGCGGCTCCAGTTCGTACGCGTCCGCGCCGAGCCAGCCGGTGATCGCGTGGGCGCGCTCGTCGGCGTACGCCTCGGCCTCGCTCATCAGGCCCGCGGCGACCATCTGCGCGGCCCACGAGTCGTCCTCGGTGAGCCGGGCCGGCGGGGCCGAGCGGTCGACCGGGATCCAGTAGGCACGGCTGTCGCCGACCCAGCCGACGACGAGCAGGCTGCTGGTGACGACCGCGCCGACGAGGGTGCATGCGGGCGCGTTCTGGTGCGGGGTGTGCTCCTGGGCCGTCTCCGGCTCGGTGGCCAGTGCGTTGACGGCGTGCGAGGCGGTCACGATGGCCTCGTGCATGGCCTGCTGGGGGTGGGTGCCGCGCGGCAGGGCGTCCAGCAGCTCCTCGTTCGCCGCGCGGGCGGCGGCGAGCGACGCCTCGTCGGGGCGGGTCGCGGAGGAGACGCCGTCGCAGACGATCGCGACGACGGCGGGCGAGCCGTCGGGCAGCGCGGTCGAGGAGACGGCGAACGCATCCTCGTTGCGGTGGTGGCGCAGGCCCCGGTCGCTGACCGCGGCCACCGCCCCCAACTCCTGCTCCGAGTGGTCGCGTTCGCGCGGCTGGGCGTGGCCGCAGTTCTCGCAGTAGCCGTCGTCGTCCACGTTCCCCGCGCGGCAGGCCACGCAGACCTTGGTGCCGGAAGGCGGAGTCGCCGGGACGGCGGTGCGCGGGTCGACGGGCTGCGGGGCCGCGAGGTGGTAGTCGTCGGGCTCCGACGGACGGTCGAACCGCACGCCCTTGGAGACGTCCTTCGCCGTGGACACGGCGGGCAGCTGCGAGCCGCCCGAGTCGGTGCCCTGGATGTCGGTCGGCAGATGCACCGGTGCGGGCACACCGGGGCCGCCCGACGGGGGTGCGGCGGGCCAGTCCACGGAATCCGCCTCCGAACGCGGGTGCGGTGCCGTGCTGTTCATGGTGAGCGTCGGAGTGTCCGGGGGCGGGGCGGGCACCACCGACAGGTCGTACCCGCAGGCCCCGCAGTAGCGGTCGCCCGACTCGAGGGGCTCCTCACAACTGGGGCACCTCGAAAGAGCTGTCGGCTGGGGCATCTGCGACATCGATCACACCCACGTCCGGGGGCGGTAACGGTTGGCACGTTCCACCAGGTCGATCCTCTCCTCGCCGCCCTGCGCGAGCCTGGCCAGCGTCCGGTACGAACGCTCCAGGCCGAAGCGGAGGCCGCGCTCGTCCAGGTCGCTGCCGAGCAGCGCCCGCCCACCCGGCGCCGCCGGCTCGGAGGCCTGGCTACCGGAGAGTACCCAGTCCAGGGCGCAACCGAGGACCTCTGTGGACAACTGCTCGCGCCGCACGGCGTCCAGGCCGTACGCCTCCAGCGCCTGGACCTGCCCCGCGGCGGCCACGAGGTCGTCCAGAAAGGCGGGGTCGGGGCCCTGGCCCGTACGGTGCCGCAGCCGTGCCCGCACGGCGGCGACACGGGCGGCGGTGTAGTGGATGGAGGCCTCGGGCACGGACTCCAGGGTGCGAACGGCACCGCGGCGGTCGCCGGAGGCGAGCTGGACGCGGGCCAGGCCGAACGCCGAACTGACGTAGCTGGGGTCGGTCGTCCATACGAGTCCGTAGTACTCGGCGGCGTTGTCGAGCTGGCCGAGGACCTCCGCGCACAGAGCGAGGGCGAGCTTCGGGGCGGGCTCGCCGGGGAAGGCGTCGTAGATCGCGTCGAAGGAGAGCGCGGCACCCTCGTGGTCGCCGGTGACCAGAGCGGTGGCACCGCGGTACCACACGACCCGCCAGTCGTCAGGGTGGTCCGCCTCCAGCGCCTCCAGGGCCCGTCCGGCGGCGTCCGCCTCGCCCATCTCCAGCCGGGCCCGCAGTTCGCGCAGGCGCAGCTCCAGGGAGTTCACGGGCGCGGCGTGCAGCGCGGTGATGAGCTCCGAGGGCGCGGAGGCCATGAGACCGGCGAGGAAACCGGCGTTGGGGTCGCCGGGGTCGACGTGAGGGACCGGCAGCGCGAGCGCGGCGGCGGAGGCGCCCACCGTCTTGACGACAGCGGGCGTGGCGGAGCCGTCGGCGGCTGGTCCGCCCGCGCCTGCGGCGCCCGGCCATCCGCCCCCACCGGAACCCGTGACGGCGAAGGACAGGGCGGCAGGAGAGAGCGAAGAGGGGACCACAGAGCCGGTGGACGCGAGAGCGCCGGAGCCCTCTGCGGTCCCTCGGCGGCGCCGGGGCGCCACCACTCTGGCCCCCAGCCGCGACACGTCCCCGTCCAGCCTCGGGAACAGTTCCGTGTCCGTGACCTTGACTTCGGGCCCGAACAGCGTCGACAGAGCGGGCCGCGGGCGGTTCGTCTGGAGGGCGACGACCTCCCGCAGCACTCCCGTCAGCTGCTCCGACATCTCCTGCGCGGACGCGAACCGGCGGGCCGGGTCGGGGTCGGTGGCGCGCACCAGCAGGCGGTAGAAGGACTCGTACCGGCGGAGGACCTCGATGCTGTCCGGGTCGGGCAGGGAGTCCACGTAGACGCTCGTGTAGCCCTGGAAGTCGAAGGTGAGCACGGCGAGGGTGCGCGCGACCGTGTAGAGGTCGCTTGCCACCGACGGGCCGACCTCCGCGACCTCCGGCGCCTGGTAGCCGACCGTGCCGTAGATGGCCGACTCGTCGTCGTCCATCCGGCGTACCGCGCCCATGTCGATCAGCTTGAGCTGGTCCTCGGTCTGGATTGCGTTGTCGACCTTGAAGTCGCAGTACAGGAGGTTGCGGCTGTGCAGATGGCCGAGGGCTTCGAGGGCCTCGATGCCGTATGCGCACGCCTGCTCGACCGGCAGCGGATCGCGGCTTCCGTCCGGGGTGCGGCGGGAGTTGGCGATCTCCTTGAGGGACTTGCCGCCGACGTACTCCATGACGATGTAGCCGTCGAGTGAGCCGGTGCGCTGGTCGAGGTGCTCCACGAAGTTGTAAATGCGCACGATGTTGGAGTGCTCGATCTCCGCGAGGAAGCGCCGCTCGGAGATCGCCGCGGCCATCGCGTCCTGGTCGCCGGTGTCGAGCAGGCCCTTGAGGACCACCCACCGGTCGGAGACCGCGCGGTCCACCGCGAGGTAGATCCAGCCGAGCCCGCCGTGCGCGAGGCAGCCCACGACCTCGTACTGGCCGTGCACGATGTCCCCGGCGTGCAGCTTGGGCACGAACGAGTAGGGGTGGCCGCACTTGGTGCAGAACCCTTCGGTGCGCCCGGTCTTCTCGCCGCGCGACCGCCCCACGGGGGCCCCGCAGTCGGAACGCGAGCAGAACCGCTTGCGCTCGGGGACTTCGGGGTTCTCGAGGACCATGGCACGGGGGTCGGGCCGCGGCACGTCCGGGACCTGTACCAGGCCGAGGCCGAGCCGGCTGCGCCCCGAAGTCCCGCTCGTCGAACCGGAGCTGCGGACCGACACCGAGCGGCTGGAAGAGCGGCCCGTGAGCCGTCCCGAGACCGAGCGGCGGGACTGAGAGGACCGCGACGAGGTGCGGGAGCTGGCCCCCGATCCTGCGCTTTCCGAGCCCTGCGAGCCCTTGCCGCCCGCGGTGACACCCGTGGCGGACGGGCCGACCATGCCCGTCACCGAGACGACCGGCGCGAGCCCGCACGTGTCGCAGTACAGCTCGCCGCCGCCCACGTCCTCGTACGATCCCTCGCAGCCGGGCCGCTGGCACTTCTGTCCTGCCTGACTCATGCTTCCCCCCTCCGGTCGGCCGGCTCGCCCTGCTGGGGCACGCCCGGACCGAGCAGCTCGGCGGTCGCCTGCTGGTAGCGCAGCACCGCCTGTTCGGCGACTCTGAGGTCGCAGGGCGCGCTCCACAGCATGCGGCGCGCCGCGTCGTACCGCTCGACCAGTACCGGGTCCTCAGCGAGGCCGTGCCGGGCGACCTTCGCCTTGTACGCGTCCAGGCGGCCGCGCAGCTCGGCGCGCACAGCCAGGGGCGCGGTGACCGCCGTCAGGGACTCGCGGGCCCGCAGCAGTTCGTCCTCGGCCCTCTGCTCCAGCGACTCGAGGAGCGGTGAGAGGCGGTGCCACTGGGCGTTTCTGCGGTACTCGGCGGCAGTCGCCAGCTGTTCCTGCAGCACGGTCGGCGGACCGCTGACCGCGGGCACCTCCGAGGCGGCGATCTTCGCGAGGACCTCACCGCGCGCGCTGCGGGCCTCTGAGAGTGTGCGATCGGCGCGGCTGAGCAGGTCGCGCAGCTTGACGAGACGGGTCTCGGCATCTTGACGGACCGTCAGGATCGCGTCGATCTCCCGCCGCACGTCCTCCAGGGCGCGCGCCTCGCGGTCGTACGTCGTCGTGTCCGGCCGGCCGCCGCCGGGTGCTGAACTCCCCTGCGTCGGGACCCAGTACGCCAGGGGGTCGGAGACCACCTGCTCGCGCAGGTTCGTCAACGTGCGCGTGATGCGCTCCAGGTCGTCGCCGGCCGGATGCTCACCCGGTCGTACGCCCACGGAGTGCGCCAGTCGGCGGGTGCGCTGCAACTCCGCGGCCAGTAAATCGATTCGGGCAGGCAGCGCGGACCACACCGCGTCCGCGGCGACGACCATGTCCAGCGAGGCCGCGTACAGCTCGTTCATCCGCTCCACGAGCTGTGCCAGCGTGAACTGCTCGCTGAGCCTGCCGGAACCCGCGAGCGTCGGCGCGTTCGCGGTCGCCGACTCGCTGCCCGCCACGGTGACGCCGGAACCGCGCAGCAGGTCGGTCAGCTCGACCAGGTCCTCACGGCTGGACCAGCGGCGGCGGGCGCGGATCTCCCGCGCGCGGCGCAGAGCGTCCGCATAGGCGTCGAAGTACGTCCAGAGCAGGGTGATCGACGCCTCTGTCGACGTCCAGCGCTCCTTGGTGACGCCCGTCAGCTCGGCACCCTCGAGGAGTCTGCGGCCCGCGTGGTCCTGCAGGGCGAGAAGCGAGGTCTCTATGGCCTCGTGCTCCGCGCCGAGCCGCGCCAGCGCACGGTCCACCTCGTCCCGGTCCATCACCGGCCCGGTGGGTCCCGCGACGCCCATCGATCACCTCTCGTCTCGTCGTGCCCAGTGCGCGCTGTCCGGTGCGCCGGGGTAACTCTCCAGTGGTATCAGGTCGGTTGCCTCGGTCAGGAGGAAGGCGGCTGAGACGACGCCGAGTCGGCGCCGAGCGTCTGGGACAACCACTTGTCGTACGAGGTCTGCCAGCCGGTCTTGCGGTAGTCCACCAGCACCTGGTTGACCCGGCGTACCAGATCCTTGGAGTCCTTGTTCATCGCCACGCCGTAGTACTCGGTCGTGAAGGGCTTCCCCTTGAGTTCGACCGTCGGGTCCTGAGCCGCCTGGCTCGCCGCGAGCGCGCCGTCGGTGACGACCGCGTCGACCTCGCCGAGCTGCAGCCGCACCAGGCAGTCGAGCTGGTTGGGGACGGTGGTGGAGATATCGGTGGACGCCGCCAGCCGGCCGGCCTTCTTGTCGTCCGCCAGCCTGGTGTTGGCCGTCGACCCCTCCGCCGAGCAGATCCTCTTGCCGGCGAGCGACTTGTCGTAGCCCGTGATGCCGGACCCCTTCGGGGCGAGGACCTGCTGGCCGGTGGTGAAATACGGGTCCGAGAAGGCGACTTCCCGCAGCCGGTCGCAGGTGATCGTCATGGTGCGCACCACCATGTCCACCTGCCCGCTCTTGATCGCCGGAATGCGCTGGTTGGTGGGGATGGCGTGAAAACGCACGGCGTTCGGATCGCCGAGGATCGCCCGCGCTATCTCGTGGGCGAGGTCGATGTCGAAGCCCTCGAGGTCGCCGCCCTTGGCGTTGGGGTCCCGGTAGCCCCAGCGGTAGCTGTTCTGGTCCACGCCCACCGACAGATAGCCGCGCGTCTTGATGGCCGTGACCGCCCGGCCGCTCTCGTCGCCGGACGGCGGCGGGCTCAGCCGCTCCGGGTGGCCGCCGCAGGAGTCGGCCTTCGCCTGCGTGCCCTCGGCGAGGCCCTGGCCGTCCGTCCCGGTGGACCCGTCCACGCCCGCTCCGCTCAGCGGCAGAAGCAGCGCGAAGACCGCGGTGAGGACACAGGCGACCAGCATCGCCCCCACACCGCCCCAGCCCTTCAGGCTCGCCCTCAGGCGCCGTGTGATCATCGCCGCTCCCCCTCTCACCGGTACTCCGAAAGCCTGCGTCCGATACCCAGCAGCGTGCCCGAAGCGCCCAGCAGTGCGAGGACCGCCGCGCCCGCCGGGAGCCCGGTCATCGCATTCCGGCCACCGCTCGCCGACTGGCGGAACTCGCTCTCCTCGTGCCCCAGTGCCTTCGCCAGGTTCGCGTCCACGCTGTCGAAGCACTCGCCCGTCGGCTGGTCCGCCCCGGAGCCGATGATCTTTTTCAGGGCGGCCTGGTAGTCGCCGTCGTCGTCGGCGGTTCTGGCCTGCTTGTGACGCTGCTGCCAGACCTTCATGTTGCCGGTCGCGGCCGTCACGGGCTGCTCGCCCGCCCGGTCGTCGGCCAGGGACACGGCCTTGGCGAGGCCGGCGGAGAGCGTCTTCATGTCCTGCTGGAAGGCGTAGTCGTACGCGTCCTCGACCGTGCCGTCGGGCAGCTGCTTGGTCTCGGCGCCGCGACTGACCAGCGTGAGGTTCTCGTTGCCGCGCGCGTTCAGGGAGGCGATGCGCGCGTCGTGCAGCACGTCCAGCGAGCGGACGCCGTGGGCGTACGAGGAGTCCAGCCCGGCGCGGGCGACGCTGTGGCCCACGACCAGCCACACCAGCAGGACCGCGGTCGTAGCCGTGCCGGCGACCAGTCCGTGGTTGAGCAACCGGTTCGTACGCAGGAAGTGGCGCCGCTGCGCCCAGCCGAGGGCGGCCAGGGTGAGCACGCCGAGGGCGATGGCGAACCAGGGGTACGGGGTCGCGTCCGCATAGTCGGAGCGCAGCCGCTGGTTCTCCTTGGTGTACAGGTCCTGCGCCTTCGGCAGCATCTCCTGCTGCATCAACTCGTTGGCCGCCCGTAGATAGGCGCCGCCCACCGGGAATCCCAGCCGGTTGTTGGCCCGGGCCCGCTCGATGAGGCCCTTGTACTGAGGGAGCAGTTCGTTGAGCTTGGCGATGGTGGTCGCTGCGGGGGAGCCGGGGTCGGTGCTCGCGGCCGCGGTGACGAGCCCGGCGGCGGCCGTCCTGATGTCCTTGTCGTACCGCGCGGTGGTCGCGGCGGGTTCCTGACCACCCGACAGGAATCCGCTGGAAGCCGTCGTGTTGGCGTCCGCGAGGGAGCGATAGATGTCCGCGGCGCCCGCGCTGAGCGGCTGGCTGCCGTGCAGCACGTCGTCCGCGGCGTTCGCCCGGTCGGTCGTCTGCCAGGCGGTGACGGCCCCGAACGCCACGACGACGAGGGCGAGGACGGCACCGATGACGCGCAGCCGCCCGGGCTCGGTGGTCGCGGCGGTGCGCAACCGGTCGACCCCCTCGGCGAAGGCCGTGCGGCGCGGCGGGGCCGGGCGGCCCGGTGACACGGGGGCCGTCCGTACCGCGGACGTGGCCTGCCGCGGTACGGCGGGCATCGTGGGCGTCGCAGGTGGCGCGCCGCCCTGCTGCGGTTGTGTCACTTGACCTCCCCCATGGTCATCCGTCCGTCACCTCCGTCCGGAGCGTGGGAGCGGACGCAGGCGCACGGCGGCAAGTATCGCCGCCGGGACCGGTATCCGCACAGGCCTTTATACGATCTTGTTTCCGGATCGCAGCGTTTGTGCCGGACGCCGGTCACGCCGGTCGTCGCCCCACCCTGTCCATGAATACGCGGAGTGTCTGTGTTCGGTTCCCGGGGGCCCGGCGGCCGTACAGGGCGCCGGGGCAAGGGTCATGCGTCCTCGTAGTACGTCCGTACGCGCGCGTGTGCCTCCTTCGGGGCGTGTCGGTGGTCCAGGCCCAGCAGGGCGGCGCCGAGCACCGGGCGGGCCGTGACCACCCGCGGGACCGCCTTGGGGGCCCGGCCGGCCAGCAGTTCCCGTATGCGGTCGTCGAGTTGGGGGTGGCGGGCGGCGAGGATGCTGCCGCCGAGCAGCACCGGTGCCTCCTCGTCGAGCAGGTCGAGCCGGGTCAGCGCGACCGCCGCCATGGCCACCACCTCCTCCGCGAGCCGGTCGACGATCGCGCGGGCCACCGGATCGCCCTGCACGGCCGTGGCGAACAGCACCGGCGTCAGCTCATGGCGCCGGTCGTGGGCGATGTGCTCCAGGTGGAGCGCCTCGATGAGCGCGTACATGGTCTCGAGCCCGAAATGCGCCGGCAGGGTGCGCGCCAGCTCCGTGGGCCCGCCCCGGCCGTCCTCCGCGCGGGCCGCCCACCACAGGGCCTCCTCCGCCAGTCCCCAACCGCCGCCCCAGTCACCGGAAATACGGCCGATCGCGGGGAAGCGCGCCGTGCGTCCGTCGGGGCGCATGCCGACGCAGTTGATCCCGGCGCCGCAGACGACCGCCACCCCCCGGGGCTCGGCGACACCGGCCCGCAGGATGGCGAAGGTGTCGTTGCGCACCTCGACGGTCGTGCCCCACTCGCGCGCGTGCAGCGCGGCCGCCAGCTGCTCCTCCTCCACCGGCAGGTCCGCGTTGGCGAGGCAGGCCGAGACATGGCCGGCCGCCGTGACCCCGGCCCGGGCGAAGGCCTGCCCGACGGCCTCGTCCAGGGCGTCCACGGCCGCCGCGACACCCACGACCGGTGGGCGGAAGCCCCCGCCCCGAGCGGTTCCGAGGACCTCGCCGTCTTCGGCCACGACGGCGACGTCGGTCTTGCTGTTGCCCGCGTCGATGGCGAGGACACTTGCGGTCAGGCCCACGCGAGGTGCTCCCGGTTGTGCGCGATCAGCTGGTCGGTGAGGGCTTCGGCGTACTCGTACTGGCCGATGAGCGGGTGGGCGAGCAGGGCACGGAAGACACGGTCCCGGCTGCCGAGCAGGGCCGCCTCCAGAGCCAGCTCCTCGTACGCCGTCACGTTCGCCATCAGGCCCGCGTACAACGGGTCCACGGCGGGCACGGGCAGGGGCGTCGGTCCGTGCGGGCCCACGGCCGCCTGTACCTCGATGACCGCGTCGTCGGGCAGGAAGGGCAGCGTGCCCTTGTTGTACGCGTTCACCACCTGGTAGGGCGATCCTCCTCCGCCCAGCAGCGACGCGGCGAGGTCGACCGCGGCCTCCGAGTAGTAGGCACCGCCGCGCTTGGCGAGCAGCGCGGGCTTCTCGTCGAGTGCCGGGTCGCCGTACATCTCCAGCAGTTGCCGCTCCATGGCCGCCACCTCGGCGGCCCGCGACGGCTTCGTCCTCAGTTCCCGTACGACCTCGTCGTGCGCGTAGTAGTAGCGCAGGTAGTACGACGGGACCGCGCCGAGCCGGTCGAGGAGGGCGCGCGGTAGACCCATGCCTTCGATGATCGAGTCGCCGTGCTCGGCGATCAGTTTCGGCAGCACGTTCTCGCCCTCGGGGCCGCCCAGGCGCACACCGGTCTCCCAGGTGAGGTGGTTGAGGCCCACATGGTCGAGGTGGACGTCGAGCGGAGTGACACCGAGCAGGGCGGCGAACCTGCGCTGGAAGCCGATCGCCACGTTGCACAGACCGACCGCCCGGTGGCCCTCCTGGAGAAGCGCGCGGGTGACGATGCCGACCGGGTTGGTGAAGTCGATGATCCAGGCCTGCGGGTTGGCGCGGCGGACCCGTTCGGCGATGTCCAGGACCACCGGGACCGTGCGCAGCGCCTTGGCGAGACCGCCCGCACCGGTGGTCTCCTGGCCGACGCAGCCGCACTCCAGCGGCCAGGTCTCGTCCTGTTCGCGCGCGGCCTGGCCGCCCACCCTCAGCTGGAGCAGTACGGCGTCGGCGCCCTCGACCCCCTGGTCCAGGTCGCTCGTCGTCACGACGCGGCCGGGGTGCCCCTGCTTGGCGAAGATGCGCCGGGCGAGTCCGCCCACCAGCTCCAGGCGTTCGGCGGCCGGGTCGACGAGGACGAGTTCCTCGACGGGCAGGGTGTCCCTCAGCCGCGCGAACCCGTCGACGAGTTCGGGTGTGTAGGTCGAGCCTCCGCCGACCACGGTGAGTTTCATGTGTTGCTAGCCCTTCACTCCGGTGAGCGTGACGCCCTCGACGAACGCCCTTTGGGCGAAGAAGAAGACGAGGATCACGGGGGCCATGACCAGCACCGTCGCGGCCATGGTGAGGTTCCAGTCGGTGTGGTGCGCGCCCTTGAACGACTCCAGGCCGTAACTGAGGGTCCACGCCCCCGGGTTCTCCGAGGCGTAGATCTGCGGGCCGAAGTAGTCGTTCCAGGCGTAGAAGAACTGGAAGAGCGCGACGGCGGCGATGCCCGGCCTCGCCATGGGCAGGACGACCTTGAGCAGGGTGCGCAGATCGCCGCAGCCGTCGACCTTCGCCGCGTCCAGGTACTCGTTCGGGATGGTCATCAGGAACTGGCGCAGCAGAAAGATGGAGAACGCGTCGCCGAACGCCATCGGGATGATCAGCGGCCACAGCGTGCCGGACAGGTCCAGCTGCTTCGCCCAGAACAGGTACATCGGGATGATGATCACCTGTGGTGGGAGCATCATCATCGAGATCACCAGCATCAGGGACAGGTTGCGGCCCCGGAAGCGGAACTTGGCGAGGGCGTAGGCGACCGGGATCGACGACACGACGGTCAGGACGGTGCCCAGACCCGCGTAGATCAGCGTGTTCTTCCACCAGGTGAGGAAGCCGGGTGTGTCGAAGACCTTCTTGTAGTTGGCCCACTCCCAGGTGTGCGGGATCAGATCGCGGCTGAGCGCCTGGGTGTCGCTCATCAGCGAGGTCAGGAACACGAAGACGAAGGGCAGGGTGAAGAAGAGGGCGGCGGCCACGCCGAGGGAGTGGACCGCGATCCACTCCAGGAGGGCCTTGCGGCGGGCGGTGCGTTCGGCCGGTGAGACGGGTGCTCTCAATTCCACCGGCTTGTCGAGTACTTGGGTCATGGTCAGTCACCTGCCAGGTTGAGACCGCCCCGGCGCCGCATCAGGAACGCGGTGAACACCATGGACAGGGCGAAGAGCACGAGCGCGACCACACAGGCGGAGCCGTAGTCGAAGCGCTGGAAGCCGAGGTTGTAGACCAGCTGGGGCAGGGTGAGCGTGGACTTCTCGGGATAGCCCGGCTCGAACTGCGTGCCGGCGCCCTGGATCACACCCGAGGCGACCTTTCCCGCGATCAGCGGCTGCGTGTAGTACTGCATGGTCTGGATCACGCCGGTGACCACCGCGAACATCACGATCGGCGAGATGTTCGGCAGGGTGACGTACCGGAAGCGCTGCCACGCCGACGCCCCGTCCAGCTCGGCCGCCTCGTACTGCTCCTTCGGCACGTCGAGCAGGGCGGCCATGAAGATGACCATCAGGTCGCCCACACCCCACAGGGCGAGCAGGGTGAGCGCGGGCTTGGACCAGGCGGGGTCGTTGAACCAGCCGGGCGCCGGCAAGCCGATCGTCTCCAGGATCGAGTTGACCGGTCCCGTACCGGGGTTGAGGAGGAAGGCGAAGGCCATCGTGGCGGCGACGGGCGGGGCGAGGTAGGGCAGGTAGAAGAGGGTGCGGAAGACACCCGTACCCGTCTTGATCTTCGTGATGAGCATGCCGACGCCGAGCCCGAAAACGACCCGCAGGCTGACCATCACGAGGACCAGCCACAGGGTGTTGCGCAGCGCGGGCCAGAACAGCGGGTAGTCCTGGAAGACGTACGCCCAGTTCTTCGTCCCGCTCCACGTCGGCGCTTTGAAGCCGTCGTAGTGCATGAACGAGAAGTAGACCGTGGAGATCAGGGGGTACGCGAAGAAGACCGCGAAGCCGATCAGCCAGGGCGACAGGAAGGCGACCGTCCGAAGCGCCGCCCGGCGGCGCTTGGACGCGAGGGTGATCGTGCTCATCGCTACTTGGCCTGCGCGATGTCCGTGTCGATCTGCTTGGCCGTGCTCTCGAGGCCCGACGTGAGGTCCTTGACCTTGCCGCTCTCGTAGTCGTAGCCGAGCTGCTGGATCGTCACCAGGTACTGGCCGCCGTTGATCGACGCGGGAGTCGTGGTCGAATCCGGGTTCGCCGCGATGTCCAGGAACGTCTTGAAGCGCGGGTCGTACTTCAGCTTCGGGGACTTGAGCGCGGCCAGCGTGGACGGCACGTTGTGGATGTCGTTGGCGAAGCCGACCACGGCGTCCGTGTCCGTGGTCATGTACTTCACCAGCTCCCAGGCGGCGTTCTGCTTCTTGCTGTTGGCGGCGATACCGGCGATGGTGCCAGTGATGTAGCCCTTGCCGTACTGGGAGGCCTGGCCGTCGGGCACGGGCAGCGGGGCCACTCCGATCTCGAAGCCGGGCTTGGCGTCCAGGGCCATGCCGAGGCGCCACTCGCCGTCGAGCTGCATGGCGACCTGGCCGGTGTGGAACGGGTGCTTGGGACCCCATTCGTCGCCCAGCTTGGAGCGGTACTTCTCCAGCTTCTGGAAGCCGCCCAGTTCGTCCACGAGCTTCTTCTGGAGCGTGAATCCGGCGGTGAACGCGGGGTCGGTGGCGAGGCTCGACTTGCCGTCCTTGCCGAAGTACGTCGGGGAGAACTGGGCGAAGTAGTGCTCGGTGGTCGTCTCCCAGCCGTGGTAGTCCGGCATGAAGCCGAGCTGCTTGTAACCGTCGCCGTCGGAGATGGTCAGCTTCTTCGCGTCGGCCTCGAACTCGGACCAGGTCTTGGGCGGGTTCGCGATGCCCGCCTTCTTGAAGGCCGTCTTGTTGTAGTAGAGCCCGTAGGCATCGCCCAGCAGCGGCACCGTGCAGCGGTTGCCGTCGAACTGGGTGTACTCGTTCATCGCCTTCGGGAAGGTCGCGTCCGGGTCGATGCCCGACTTCTTGAAGAAGGGGTTGAGGTCGACCAGGGCTCCCGACGAGCAGAACTTGCCCACGTTGTTCGTGGTGAAGGAGGAGATGACGTCGGGCGCCTTGTCCCCGCCGCTGCGCAGCGCCTGGTTGATCTTGTCGTCGGTCATGTTGGCGACGACGTTGACGTGGATGTTGGGATGCGCCTTCTCGAAGCCCGCGATCAGCGCGTTCACGGCCTTCGTCTCCGAGGGCGCGCTCCAAGCGTGCCAGAAGTTGATGGTGGTCTCCTTGGACGCGTCGTCGTCCGCGCCGGAGGAGGACTGCCCGGTACAGGCGGTGGTGAGAAGAGCGAGGGACGCGGTGAGGGCGAAAGCCGTCTTTCGGATCACTTCGGGCATGACGGGGTCTCCCTGGGACGGGCTGGGTGAGGTACGGGCCGGAGCGGGTGCGGGGCCGGGGTGGAACCGGAGTGGATCGGCCGGGGTTCAGCGCGAGGTGTTGAAGACCTCGTCGCGGGTGGTTGCCAGCGCGCTCTCCAACGCGCCGCGCAGCACGGGGTGTTCGCGTACGTCGCCGACCACGAGGCGCGGCCGGGACGCGGCCAGCTCCTCGAGTTCGGCCTGGAGCAGGGTGCGCAGCGGCTCGCCCCCGGAGGTGAGCAAGGCGCCGCTGAGGACCACGAGTTCGGGGTCGAGCACGGAGACCAGCGCGGCAAGGCCGGTCGCCAGCCGGGTCGCGTATGTCTCGAGGAGCCGCCGGTGGGGGCCGGTGGTGCTGTCGGCGCCGAGGGCGACGAGAGCGGCGGCGACCTCGCTGTACGGGCCGGTGGGCACGTCCTTGATGCCCAGATCCCGGGCCAGCCGGGGGATGGCCTGGGAGCCGGCCAGCTCCTGGTAGCCACCGCTGTTGGCCCGGGTCACCTGGCGGACCAGGGGCGCGCCGGGCACCGGCAGGAACCCCACCTCGCCAGCGCCCCCGGTCCAGCCGCGGTGCAGCCGGCCGCCGAGCACGAGGGCGGCGCCGAGACCGCCCTCGTTCCACAGCAGGACGAAGTCGTTGTGGCCCCTGGCGGCGCCGAGCCGCTGCTCGGCGAGGGCGACGAGATTGACGTCGTTCTCGTACTCGACGGGCATCGGCAGAGCGGCCGCGAGTTCGTCGAGCAGCGCGGGGGAGTGCCAGCCGGGCAGATGGGAGGCGTAGCGCAGCCGTCCGGTGTTGGGGTCGAAGGCCCCCGGAGTGCCGATGACCACCCGGTGCACATCGGAAACCGCGAGCCCGGCGGCCTTCACCGCCCCCTCGAGAGCGTCCGTGACCTGGCGTACCACGGGCTGCGCGCGGCGGCCGGGGGTGGGCAGTTCGTACTCGCCCACCGACCTGCCGGTGATGTCGGCGACGGCGGCGAGAATGCGCTCGGGGGTGACGTCGAGGCCGGCGACATGGGCGGCGGCCGGGTTGACCGAGTAGAGCTGGGCGCCCGGCCCCGGACGCCCCTCGCTGGTGCCGGTCATCAGGACGAGGCCGGCGGCTTCGAGGCGGGCGAGCAATTGGGAGGCGGTGGGCTTCGACAGGCCGGTGAGCTTGCCGATACGGGTACGGCTGAGCGGACCGTGCTCCAGGAGGAGATCGAGGGCGGCGCGGTCGTTCATGGCGCGCAGCACGCGCGGGGTGCCCGGCGTGCCGGCGGATCCTGCCATGTCTGTCGCCACCTGCCTCTCAACAGCCCAGCTTCCCAGCGTGGCCGCCGGGAAGTCCACCGGATGATCTTCCGGGTGTCCTCCCGTGTTCGGGCGGTCCCGAAGATCACTGTTAGGAAAGTTTCCTATTGGGTGAGAGGAAGTTAGGCCTGCCGCAAGGGAGGCGTCAATACCGGCCACTGGTGGCAATCAACTCGTTACGTACGGAGCCACCGGGAACGGCCGAGGCCGCCGACCGTATGCCCGGCGGCCTCGGACGGAGTGCGTGTGGTCAGCTCTCCAGGAACGGGGCGGTGTCCAGCGTCGGGTACGGGGCCGGCAGCGAGAGGGGCTCGCCCAGGTGCACCTCGGACTCGTCGCCGAAGTACGCCTTGGTGGGGTCGTCCCCGGGCATGACCGGGTCGGTGGAGCGGTGAGCGGTCTTCGTGTCGCGGTTGATCAACACGTAGAGGGGCGCCGGCGGCGTAGGCGCGGAGCTTGGGCCCGGTGTCCGTCTCGTGGTTCGTGGACGTGACCTCGCCGACCAGAGCGAGCATGTCGATGGGGTACCAGCCTTTGTGGGCCCGGCGGTAGGACTCGTCCGACCTGGACGCCTTGCGACGATCCGGTCGGGCCGCTGACCTGCAAAGTCGTTCCGTTCACTCGAACGAGCGTGCCGAACCGTTCCGCCCTCTCGTACACGCCAAGAGGCGGCGCCCGGAGCATCCGGACGCCGCCTCTTACATACGACCTGTCACCTCGTCGCCGGCCGTGGCGGCACGATCGGAGACGCCGCCTGCGCCTGCGGGGACTCGGGATTCGAGAGGACCGACGGCGCCGCCACCACCGCAGTCGGATCGATCGGGGGCTGCGGCCCCGGCTCGGCTGGCAGGCCGCCGACGATGGGGATGTGCGCCTCGTCGAAGGCCAGCTTGATGCGCCAGCGCAGCTCGCGCTCCACTGCCAGAGCCTTGCCCGGCATCGTCTTCGCCGAGACGCGGACGACCATCGAGTCCAGCAGCACGCTGTCCAGCCCGAGCACCTCGATCGGGCCCCACAGGAGCTCGTTCCACGGCTCGTCCTTGCTCATCCGCTCCGCCACCGCGTCCAGGGTCGACTTCACCCGGTCCAGGTTCTCGACGGAGCGGACGGTCACGTCGACCCCGGCCGTCGCCCAGCCCTGGGAGAGGTTGCCGATGCGCTTGACCTCGCCGTTGCGGACGTACCAGATCTCGCCGCCCACGCCGCGCAGCTTCGTCACCCGCAGGCCGACCTCGATCACCTCGCCGGAGGCCACCCCCGCGTCGATGGTGTCGCCAACGCCGTACTGGTCCTCCAGGATCATGAACACGCCGGACAGGAAGTCCGTCACCAGGTTGCGCGCACCGAAACCGATCGCCACGCCCGCCACACCGGCGGACGCCAGGAGCGGCGCCAGGTTGATCTGGAAGCTCCCCAGGACCATCAGCGCGGCCGTACCTATGATCATGAACGACGCCACCGACCGCATCACCGAGCCGATCGCCTGCGAGCGCTGCCGGCGGCGCTCCGCGTTCACCAGCAGCCCGCCGAGGGCCGTCCCGTCCACCGCCTCGGCCGTGCGGCTCATCCGGTCGATCAGCTTGGTGATCGCCCGCCGCACCGCCACTCTCAGTACCGCCGCGATCACCAGGATCAGCAGAACCCGCAGGCCGATGGCGAGCCACGTGGACCAGTTCTGCTCGACCCAGCTGGCGGCGTTGTTCGCGCTCTCCTGGGCGTCCTGGAACGTGGGGACCGCTGGAGACGTCGTCTGCGAGGGCGACGGATACGGGGTGACGCCGGCGGCCGATAGCGCGGGCAGGGACACGGCAGGTACCTCCTGGTGCAGCGTCTGCCTCCGGTGCGGGCGGTCAAGGTGGGCAGGGCCATCGGGGCCATCGAGGTCACGGAAGGGTCACCGGAAGGGCAGGGCACCACACTAACGGGGCATCGCGTGGGGATCGTGCCGATGTTCCGCGGAGAGACCGTGCTCACCTGGGGAAGTAAAGGGGTGCGCAACGGGGGATGCATCGGGTGTGGTCGAAAACACTCCCAGCCCGTTACCGGGACATGGTGGCGCTTCCACCAGGCATGAGGGGAAACTGACTGCAGATCGTCCCGGCGCGAGCCACGCGCCGCCGGCGTACAAGGAGGCATCCGTGCCGCATGTCCTGGTCCTCAATGCGTCGTACGAGCCACTCGGCGTCGTACCGCTCCGCCGCGCGCTCGTCCTCGTCCTCGAGAACAAGGCCATCTGCCTCGAGGAGTCCGGCGCCTTCATGCACAGCGCAACCGTCACTGTCCCCGCACCGAGCGTGGTCCGGCTGAAGCGATTCGTTCGGGTTCCCTACCGGGGGCCCGTTCCTCTTACCCGGCGCGCGCTCTTCGCACGTGACGGCGGCCGGTGCATGTATTGCGGTGGCGTCGCAACCAGCGTCGACCACGTCATTCCGCGCAGCCGCGGTGGTCAGCACGTCTGGGACAACGTGGTGGCGTCCTGCCGCCGCTGCAACCACGTCAAGGCCGACCGGCATCTCTTCGAGCTGGGCTGGCGGCTGCGTCACAAACCGGCGCCGCCGACCGGGCTCGCCTGGCGCATCATCGGAACCGGGCATAGGGACCCGCGCTGGCTGCCATACCTGCAGCCGTACGGCGCGGACGACGCCTTGGCCCGGATCGACGGCATTTCAGCCTGACGATCCGGGCTTTTGCATACCCGGGGCATGCCCCGTGGCACTCATGGCCACGGGGCCCTTCCGGCTGAGCACCACGACGTACGACGTGAAGCGCCCGCCGCCCGACCCTAGCCGCACCGACCGTGGCCGCCCCGCGCCCACACCGTGACCGTCCGACCTGGGCCGGGGCCTAGGTGGTCGCCCGCCTCCGGCTACCGCGGGGTCCCAGGCGGGGGTCCCGGAGGCCCGTCACAGCTCCGGTACCCCGCCCACGTCGCAGGCGCCCCGGGCCGCGAAATAGGCGGACAGCCAGACGCGGCGCTCCTCCTCGTCCATCGCCGCCAGACGGGCCCGGGCCGCGCGGCGCTTCCTCAGCTCCGCACGATGGGCTTCGTCGCCCCGGGCGTCCTCGTCGTCGAAGGCCTTCCGCAGCGGGTTGGGCGCTAGATAGTTCTCCACCGCGTCGTCCGCCCGGAGCACGCGTGCGTTCGTCCTCTCCCGGCAGTCGCCGCGCAGCCGCAGCGCCGCCACCGCCTCCCACGCGTACTGCTGCGGGTCGGTCAGCCGCCCCCGTACGACCGACCGCCCGAACGGCGTGACCATCGGCAGTTCCGCCTCGTCGGGCCGGGGCGAACCCGGGTGGTCCTCCCATCGGACGGGCAGGTTCCGTACGCCCTTGAGCCGGCCGGTGATGCCCGACAGGGCATCCGTGACCTGCGGGAGCAGTCCGGCGTAGCGGGTATTCACACAGACGGCGGGCGTGGTGGACGTGTCGCACACCTGCCGCCGGGCGACCGGGTCGTCGTGCCACAGCCCGTCCCCGGTCTGCACCAGCAGTGCTCCCGCGGCCGTGGCGACGGCCAGCGGCAGCAGGGCCGTGGACCGGCGGCGGAGGGTGTGCACCAGCACCGCGGCCGCCGCGAGACCGCCTGCCCACACCGCCATCGCCACCGGCTGCCACCACACCGGTACCCAGGTGTCCGGGACCGGGAAGGCCGGATTGAGCGAGCGACAGAAGCCGAAGCGGTCCAGCGCGAAGCCGAGACCGAGGTAGCTGGCCACGGCCAGCAGCGGAGCCGCGAGCCGCGAGGGCACCAGCCGGCCGACGACCTGACCGATCAGCGCGGCGGCCGCCAGCGCCACCGCATCGCCCGGCAGCGCGATCGGCCAGGGGCGGCCGCCCTGGGCATAGGGCCAGGTGGCCAGCAGGGCCAGGGCCGCCGCCATCAGGTACCCGGCGGCCATCCACAGCCCGATCGGCAGCGCCGAGGCCAGGAACCGGACGAGCGGTCCCCGTGCGGCCGTCCGCCACAACTCCTCGGTGTGCCGCCGCCGTTCCCGCCCGCCCTGCCGGCAACCGGCGGCCACCGCGAGCGGGACGACGACCAGCAAGGCGTTGTGCAGCTGCGCCGCCGTCTCGTCCCAGCCGCCCTGCCAGCGCCTGGCGGAACCGGTCAAAGAGGTGTCCTGCAGCACTTCCCGCACCACTTCGGGATCGGCGCAGCGGCGCGTCAGCCGCGCGTGCAGCCAGCCCGCGTGCCGGTCGTAGAGCGTGGCCATCGCGGTCGAGTCGCCGTCCGCGACGGCGCGCAGCAAGGCCGCGTCCGTGTCCTTCTCCCGGTGGCCCCCCATGGGGCGGAACAGTCTCACACCCCCTCTATCGGTCCCGCCGGAGTCGCCGGTTCGGCACCCGGGGCGGTGGTGAGCGTCGAAAGAAGCGCCGGACTTGCCGTTCCTCTCGTTAGAGTGCCGGCGGGAGTGGCTGTTGTGGCGCTTTGCCCCTCTTGGGTGAGGTGTACGGGGACGAAATGTGAGCAGTGCCACGTTGTTCGTCCTCGTACGTCTGCGGACGCGCCCACTGGGTAGGCCTGCTCTCGCCCGCATCCGTCGTACGACGACAAGGAGGCCCTCGTGGCCGCACCGGCACACCCCCTGCTCCCGGCCCTGTCCAAACGCGACGCGGAACCGTCCGCCGACCCCGACTTCCTGCTGTGCGTCCTCAGCGCCGAAAGCGCCTGTGCCGAGGCGCCGCTGACCAGTGAACCGCCGCTGCCCGACGCCGAGCCCCTGACCAGCGAACCTCCGCTCGCCGACCTGACGCCTCTGACCAGCGAGCCCGCGGCCGCCGGCCCGGACCCCACGGGGTACTAGATGACGCCGGCCGACCCCGCGCCCGACGGGACGCCGTTGGCCCGGCTCGCCGCGCTGCACGGCGTCGCCACCTCCTACCGCCCCTCCCCGGACCGCACGGTCGCCGCGTCGGACACCGCCGTCACCGCCGCGCTGGCCGCACTCGGCGTGGACGCGAGCACACCGGAGGTCGTACGCAGCGCCCTCGCCGCGCGCGAGACCGAACTGCGGGAGCGGCTGCTGCCGCCGACCGTGGTCTGCTGGGGCGGACAGCCGCCCGCCGCGCTGGCCTCCCTGCCGAAGGGCACCCGGCTGCGCATCGAGACCGAACAGGGCGAGACGCGGGCCTCGGCCGAACAACTCCCACCCGGCGTCCACGCCTTACGCGTCACCGCACCCGACGGACGCACCGCCGACGCCCATCTCGTCGCCGCGCCCGCCCGGCTGCCCGCGCCGCCGGCCCGCTCCTACGGACTGCTCGTCCAGCTGTACTCCCTGCTTTCCCGCCGCTCCTGGGGCATGGGCGACCTCGGCGACCTCGCCGAGCTGACCGCCTGGGCCGGTCGGGCGCTCGGCGCGGGGTTCGTCCAGGTCAACCCTCTGCACGCGGCCGTACCGGGCGCCCCCACCGACCCGTCCCCGTACCGTCCCTCCTCCCGCCGCTTCCCGGACCCCGTGCACCTGCGTGTCGAGGAGGTGCCCGAGTTCCCGTACGTCGAGGACCAGGACCGCCTGCGCATGCTGCTGGAGCGAGCCGCCGGGGCGCGGGAATCGGTCCTCGAGAAGGGCCAGTTGATCGACCGCGATGCCGTGTGGGAGATCAAGCGCGAGGCGCTCGAACTCATCCACGCCGTCCCTCTCGGCCCCGGACGCCGTGCCGCCTACGCCGACTTCCTCGCCCAGGAGGGCGAGGTGCTGGAGGACCACGCCACCTGGTCCGCGCTCGCCGAGGTCTACGGCTCGGACTGGCACAGCTGGGCCCCCCGGCTGCGCGATCCGCGCTCGCCCGAGACCGCGCGTGCGCGCGCCGAGTTGATGGACCGCGTCGACTTCCACAGCAAGCTCGCCTGGCTGACCGACGCCCAGCTCGGCACCGTCCAGCGCACCGCGCGCGACGCGGGGATGGCCGTCGGTCTGATCCACGACCTCGCCGTCGGCGTGCACCCGGGCGGCGCCGACGCCTGGGCCCAGCAGGAGTACCTCGCGGCCGGGATGTCGGTGGGCGCGCCGCCGGACGCCTTCAACGCGCGCGGCCAGGACTGGGGCCTGCCCCCGTGGCGCCCCGACCGTCTCGCCGCCTCCGGCTACGCCCCCTACCGCCGGCTGCTTCGTGCCCTGCTGCGGCACGCGGGCGCCCTGCGCATCGACCATGTCATGGGCCTGTTCCGGCTCTGGTGGGTGCCGCAGGGACAGCCGCCCACCGAGGGCACCTACGTCCGGTACGACGCCGAGGCCATGCTCGCCGTCCTGGTCCTGGAGGCAGCGCGGGCCGGGGCCCTGGTCATCGGCGAGGACCTCGGGACGGTGGAGCCCGGAGTGCGCGAGGCGCTCCACGAGCGCGGCGTGCTCGGTACGTCCGTCCTGTGGTTCGAACGCGACTGGGAGGGCACCGGGCGACCGCTGCCGCCCGAGCGCTGGCGGGCAGACTGCCTGGCCACCGCCACCACCCATGACCTGCCACCGACCGCCGCCCGGCTCACCGGCGAACACGTGGAACTGCGCGACCGGCTCGGGCTGCTGGCGCGCCCGCTCGACCAGGAGCGGGCCGCTGCGGCCGCCGACACCGGTGAGTGGCTCGCCCTGCTCTCCCGGCTGGGGATGCTGAAGGGGGCCAGCGGAGGGGTCTCGACGGTATCGGAGGAGAGGGAGATCCAGGCCGTCCACCGCTTTCTGCTGCGCACGCCCGCCCGGCTGGTCGGGGTATGGCTCCCGGACGCGGTGGGCGACCGCCGCCCGCAGAACCTGCCGGGCACCTGGGACGAGTACCCGAACTGGCGGCTGCCGATAGCGGACGCGGAGGGCCACCCGCTGTCGCTGGAGGATCTGGCGGCCTCACCGCGGCTGTACGCGCTGGTGGACGTGATGCGGGGAAGGGGCGGCTGACCGGGACCCGGCCCGTGCCGCGTCGCCGGGCCGGTGTCGCATCCCAGGGCCCGTAGCCCACCCCGGGCGCGCGGACCGATCGGGCGTTCGCTAGTTTGGCACCGTGGACAAGAAGAACGCCCTGCGCGCCGGCGCCCTGGCCGCCGGTACGACGCTGATGATGCTGCTCATGTCGTCCCCTGCGCTCGCGCTGACCCGCGACGACGGCGACGACCCCGGCACGGGCCTGAGCGTGGCCGAGACGCTGGGGCTCTTCGTGCTGGCGCCGCTTGTGCTGTTCGGGGTGATCGCCGGTCTGGTCATGATCACGGACAAGACCCGCAAGCAGGCCAAGCAGGGCTGACGCCGCTCCCGAAGCGGTGGGCCCGGTCCGCCCGGGTCATCGCCCTGACCGAATCCTTCTCGCACTTCCGTCGAGGGAGTCCGCGCACCCGTACGACACCGTGCGGCGCGTGGACTCCCTCGACGTCTGTCACCCATGAGGTGGCGGGCCGGGGGATGCATCCGGTTCACTCGTTCGGCTGCAAACGACGTCATGCT
This sequence comes from Streptomyces sp. NPDC001156, assembly GCF_053598275.1. Classification (NCBI taxonomy): domain Bacteria; kingdom Bacillati; phylum Actinomycetota; class Actinomycetes; order Kitasatosporales; family Streptomycetaceae; genus Streptomyces; species Streptomyces sp. NPDC001156. The sequence continues at coordinate 48,224 of NZ_JBSFJX010000038.1, forward strand.
GCCCGGGGTGATGCTTCGGCGCAGGCGGCCCTGCCCGCGGCACGGGGAGTACCTCGCCGGGCACCGGATGCCCCGGCGGGACCGGGGCGGAGCTGATCAGCTCGACGGGCCGGAGCCGACCGTACCGGCGAGCAACTGACGTAGCAGCTCGGCCAGTTGGGCCGCCTGCTGGGGATTCAGAGAGCTCAGCGCCTCGGTCTGGAGGACGAGGCCCGCGCCCACTGCCTCGTCGATCAGCCGCAACCCCCGCTCCGTGAGCGTCACCTGGAGTCCGCGCCGGTCGTGCGGATCGGGTGAGCGGCGCAGCAGTCCCGCCCGCTCGAGCTTGTCCAGGCGGCCGGTCATCCCTCCCGTGGTGAGCATCAGGGACGCCGAGAGCTGGCGCGGCGCGAGCGTGTACGGCTCGCCGGACCGGCACAGGGTCGCCAGGACGTCGAACTCGCCGCGCGAGATGCCGAACGGTGCGTACGCCTTCTCCATCCGGTCGCCCATCGTGCGCGACAGCCGGAAGATGCGCCCGAAGACCTCCATCCCGGCGGTGTCGAGATCGGGCCGCACGCCGGCCCACTGCCCGATGATCGCGTCGACGGGATCCCTGGGGGCCTCGCCCTCGCCCCCGGCCGCGCCGTTGCCCTCGCGGTTGTCCTTGGCCATGGAGAGAGTATCCGCCCCGTCTCGGTCGCTCGCAAGAAAGTAGCTTGCTTAAAAGTAGCTTAGAAGTAAGCTAATTGGAGTGAACGGGGGCTCCGTCGCGGCCCCCTGCCTGTGGAACGGAGCCCGTCATGAAGCGGTACGCCACCGTCCTGCTCACCGCCCTCGCCCCTGTCTCCTGGGGCACCACATACGCCGTGACCACCGAGTTCCTGCCGGATGGCCGCCCCTTGTTCACCGGACTCATGCGCGCGCTGCCCGCCGGGCTGGTGCTGCTCGCGCTCGGGCGGGCGCTGCCGCGCGGCGCCTGGTGGTGGAAGGCGGCGGTGCTCGGCGCGCTGAACATCGGCGCCTTCTTCCCGTTGCTGTTCCTCTCCGCCTACCGGCTGCCCGGCGGGATGGCGGCCGTGGTCGGGTCGGTCGGCCCGCTCTTCGTGGCGGGGCTCTCCGCGCTGCTGCTCGGCGAACGGCCGGCCGCTCGTACGCTGCTGGCGGGTGTGGCCGCGGCCCTCGGCGTCAGCCTCGTCGTCCTGAAGGCGGCCGGTGCCCTGGACCCGGTCGGTGTCCTCGCCGCGCTCGCGTCCACCGCGTCCATGTCCGTCGGTACCGTGCTGGCCAAGCGCTGGGGTCGCCCGGACGGTGTCGGGCCGCTGGCGCTCACCGGCTGGCAACTGACCGCGGGCGGGGTGCTGATCGCGCCGATCGCCCTGCTCGTGGAGGGGGCGCCGCCCGCGCTCGACGGGTCGGCCGTCGGCGGCTACCTCTATCTGGCGCTGGCGAACACGGCGGTCGCCTACTGGCTGTGGTTCCGGGGTATCGGGCGCCTCAGCGCCACCCAGGTCACGTTTCTCGGGCCGCTCTCCCCGCTGACGGCCGCCGTCGTCGGCTGGACGGCGCTCGGCCAGGCGCTGACTCCCGTCCAACTCTCCGGCATGGCGCTGGCGTTCGGAGCGACGGTCCTCGGTCAGCTCCGTTCGCGTGCCGCCGCCGCACCGGCAGGCCTCGTCAGGACGAGCGCGGCCACGGACGACGGCCAGCGCCAACGGCGCCTGAGTACGGCGAAGGGCGCCCGGCACAGGCCGGGCGCCCTCACCCTTCCTACCGCTGCGCGGCGGCGTCCGCGGCCTGCGCCTTGAGCGCGCGCTCGATGCCCGCCCGCGACTCCAGGATCAGACGCCGCAGTGCCGGGGACGGCTCGGCGGCGGCCAGCCACGCGTCGGTCTTGGCCGACGTGTCCTCGGAGACCTGGATCGATGGGTAGAGGCCGACCACGATCTGCTGGGCCATCTCGTGCGAGCGGGAGTCCCAGACGCCCTTGACCGACTCGAAGTACTTGTCGGTGTAGGGGGCGAGCAGCTCGCGCTGGTCGGTCTGGACGAAGCCGCCGATCACGGCCTCCTGCACGGCGTTCGGCAGCTTGTCGGACTCCACGACCGAGGCCCAGGCCTCCGCCTTGGCCTCCGGGGTCGGGCGCGCGGCGCGGGCGGTGGCGGCGTGCCGCTCACCGGCCGCCGTCTTGTCCCGCCCGAGCTCGCCGGCGATCTCCGTCTCGTCGAAGCGGCCCACCGTCGCCAGCCGCTCCACGAACGCCCAGCGCAGCTCGGTGTCGACGGCCAGACCCTCGACGGTCTGCGAACCGTCCAGGAGGCCCTCCAGCAGGTCGAGCTGCTCCGGCGTACGGGCGGTCGCCGCGAAGGCGCGCGCCCACGCCAGCTGGTGGTCGCTGCCCGGCTCGGCAGAGCGCAGATGGGCGAGGGTGGCGTCCGTCCACCGGGTCAGCAGCGCCTCGCGCGTGGACGGGTCGGCGTACAGGTCGATCGCGAGCTTCACCTGGCGGTGCAGCGACTGCACGACGCCGATGTCGGACTCCTTGCCGATGCCCGACAGCACCAGGGAGAGGTAGTCGCGGGTCGCCAGCTCCGCGTCCCGCGTCATGTCCCAGGCCGAGGCCCAGCACAGGGCACGCGGCAGCGACGACTCGAAGTCGCCGAGGTGCTCGGTGACGAACGCGAGGGACTTCTCGTCCAGTCGGACCTTCGCGTACGAGAGGTCGTCGTCGTTCAGCAGGATCACGTCCGGCCGGCGTCGTCCGGCCAGCTGCGGTACGGCGGTCAGCTCGCCGTCGACGTCCAGCTCGATCCGGCCGTCCTCGGTGCGCACCAGCTTGCCGGTGCCCTCGTCCAGGTCGTACAGGCCGATCGCGATGCGGTGCGGACGCAGGGTGGGCTCGCCCTTCGCGCCGGCCGGGAGCGCCGGGGCCTCCTGGCGGATGGCGAAGGAGGTGATGACGCCGTTCTCGTCCGTCTCGATAGCGGGACGCAGGACGTTGATACCGGCCGTCTCCAGCCACTTCTTCGACCAGGTCTTCAGATCGCGGCCGGAGGTCTCCTCCAGGGCGCCCAGCAGGTCGGTCAGGCGCGTGTTGCCGAACGCGTGCTGCTTGAAGTACGCCTGCACGCCGCGGAAGAACTCGTCCATGCCGACGTAGGCGACGAGCTGCTTGAGGACCGAGGCGCCCTTGGCATAGGTGATGCCGTCGAAGTTGACGAGGACGTCGTCCAGGTCGTTGATCTCGGCCATGATCGGGTGGGTCGACGGCAGCTGGTCCTGCCGGTACGCCCAGGTCTTCATGGAGTTGGCGAACGTGGTCCAGGAGTGCGGCCAGCGGGACGCCGGGTGGTACGCCTGGCACGCGATGGAGGTGTAGGTGGCGAACGACTCGTTCAGCCACAGGTCGTTCCACCACTCCATGGTCACGAGGTCGCCGAACCACATGTGGGCCAGCTCGTGCAGGATGGTCTCCGCCCGCACCTCGTACGCCGCGTCCGTCACCTTGGACCGGAAGACGTACTGGTCGCGGATGGTCACCGCACCGGCGTTCTCCATCGCGCCCGCGTTGAACTCGGGCACGAAGAGCTGGTCGTACTTCTCGAACGGGTACGCGTAGTCGAACTTCTCCTGGAACCAGTCGAAGCCCTGCCGGGTCACGTCGAAGATCGCGTCCGAGTCGAGGAACTCGGCGAGGGAGGGCCGGCAGTAGATGCCGAGCGGGACGGACTGCCCGTCCTTCTCGTACACGCTGTGCACCGAGTGGTACGGGCCCACGATCAGCGCCGTGATGTACGTCGAGATCCGCGGCGTCGGCTCGAAGACCCAGACGTCGTCCTTGGGCTCGGGCGTGGGCGAGTTGGAGATGACGGTCCAGCCGCTGGGCGCCTTCACGGTGAACTGGAAGGTGGCCTTGAGGTCCGGCTGCTCGAAGGAGGCGAAGACGCGGCGGGCGTCCGGGACCTCGAACTGGGTGTAGAGGTAGGCCTGTTCGTCGACCGGGTCGACGAAGCGGTGCAGGCCCTCGCCGGTGTTGGTGTACGCGCAGTCGGCGACCACGCGGAGCACGTTGCGGCCCTCGAGGAGGCCGGGGAGCGCGATCCGCGAGTCCTTGAAGACCTCGGCGGGGTCGAGCGGGTCGCCGTTCAGGGTGACCTCGTGGACGGCCGGGGCCACCAGGTCGATGAACGACTCCGCGCCGGTCTCGGCGGAGTCGAAGCGCACCGTGGTCACGGACCGGTAGGTTCCGCCCTCCTGCGCGCCGGAGAGGTCGAGATCGATCTCGTACGAGTCAACGGTGAGCAGCTTCGCCCGCTGCTGTGCCTCTTCGCGAGTCAGGTTTGTGCCAGGCACGCGGTCATCTCCTCGTTATGTGTGGGTTGCGCCATCCTTCCATGAGCAGGCCTCGGTTTGCGGTAGCCTTTACGTTCCTACCGCTGGTAGCATCAAGCGTATGAAGATCAGTGTGAGCCTGCCGCAGGAGGATGTCGCCTTCGTCGACGAGTACGCAGCGCGCACCGACGCCGAGTCCCGGTCGGCCGTGATACACACCGCGATCGAACTGCTGCGGCAAGCACAGCTGGAGCAGGAGTACGTGGAGGCTTTCGCCGAGTGGGAGGGGAGCGAGGACGCCGGGTTCTGGGACCAGTTCTCGGGGGACGGGCTCGCTGATGAAGCGCGGTGACATCTACCTGGTCGACTATGAGCCCACGCGCGGCAGCGAGGCCAACAAGGCGCGCCCGGCGGTGATCGTCTCGAACAACGGTGCCAACGCGGCCGTGGAGCGAACCGGCCGCGGCGTCGTCACGCTGGTGCCGCTGACGACGAACACCTCCCGCGTCTACCCGTTTCAGGTCCTGCTGCCGGCAGAGGAGTGCGGCCTTGCGAAGGACTCCAAGGTGCAGTGCGAGCAAGTACGCGCCCTCGCCGCGGAGAGGCTGCTGCGGCCGATCGGCACGGTTCCGCGCCGGCGCCTGGCCGAGATCGACGCCGCGCTACGGCGGCATCTGGCGCTCTGAACACGAAGACGGGGCGTCCACCGGTCACCGGTGGACGCCCCGTCTTCGTGCCGCTGGTTACTCGCTCAGCTCCGCCGCCACCAGCTCCGCGATCTGCACCGCGTTGAGCGCCGCGCCCTTGCGCAGGTTGTCGTTGGAGATGAACAGCGCCAGGCCGTTCTCCACGGTCTCATCGCGCCGGATGCGACCCACGTACGCCGGGTCCTTGCCGGCCGCCTGGAGCGGGGTCGGGATGTCGGAGAGCGCCACGCCCGGGGCACCGGCCAGCAGCTCCGTGGCGCGCTCCACCGGCAGCGGACGCGCGAAGCGGGCGTTGACCTGGAGGGAGTGCCCGGAGAAGACCGGGACGCGGACGCAGGTGCCGGAGACCTTCAGCCCGGGGATCTCCAGGATCTTGCGCGACTCGTTGCGGAGCTTCTGCTCCTCGTCGGTCTCGTTCAGGCCGTCGTCGACCAGGTTGCCCGCGAAGGGCACCACGTTGAAGGCGATCGGGCGCTTGTAGACCTGCGGCTCGGGGAAGTCGACCGCCTCGCCGTCGTGGGTCAGCTTGTCGGCGTCGGCGACCACCTTCTGGGCCTGGCCGTGCAGCTCCGCGACGCCCGCGAGGCCCGAGCCGGAGACCGCCTGGTAGGTGGCGACGACCAGCGCCTCCAGGCCGGCCTCCTCGTGCAGCGGCTTGAGCACGGGCATCGCGGCCATCGTCGTGCAGTTCGGGTTGGCGATGATGCCCTTGGGGCGGTTCACGGCCGCGTGCGGGTTCACCTCCGAGACCACGAGGGGCACGTCCGGGTCCTTGCGCCAGGCCGAGGAGTTGTCGATCACGACGGCGCCCTGCGAGGCGACCTTCTCGGCCAGCGCCCTCGAGGTCGCGCCGCCCGCGGAGAACAGCACGATGTCCAGGCCGGTGTAGTCGGCACTCGCCGCGTCCTCCACCGTCACACCGTCGAGGACCGTCCCCGCCGAACGGGCCGAGGCGAACAGGCGCAGCTCTGTGACCGGGAAGTTCCGTTCCACGAGGATCCTGCGCATGACCGTGCCGACCTGACCGGTGGCTCCGACGATTCCGACCCTCACGGCGACTCCCTCTGCGTGTCTTTACGTGTGTGCTGCTCGGCCGAGGCTTCTCCATCATGCGGCCGACCCCTGGCCGCCTGTCCAATTCTTTGCGCTGTGTGCCCGAGGAATGGGACGTGACGGCGCGGACGCCGGTTGCGGACCTCCTGCCTCCCCCCCGCTGAGCTGGAGAAATTCATCCCGCGAAGGCTCCGCGCGACAAGCTGTGCCGCCGGGTGCCTGCCCACCGCCTCCGGGCCCATACGACGGTGTGACGTACGCCTCTGCCCTCTGCCGCGGAAACCGGCCGAACGTTTCGGCCCGCTGCGGCGTCGTAGGGGAAACGCGCAAGGGGAGGGGTGGCTGTGCTGCGCAGAATGGCCCGCCGCGGGCCGGGGGCGGACCATGCGGTGGACGACCCCCTGGACGCGGCTCAGGAACGGCGGGTGCGGGCGGTGCTCGCGCTCGGCGGGGTGCCGCAGGCGGACCTGCCGGACGGGGTGCAGCAGGTCCGCCTGCGGCTGCTGGAGCGGGCCGCGAGCGGCCGGGAGGCACCGCGGGACGTCTCGGCGTGGGCGGCGGTGGTCGCCTCGAACCTGGCGATGGACTGGCACCGGGCCAAGCGCCGCCAGGAGCGGCTCGGTGAGCGGCTGGCCTCCCTGCGGCAGCCGGAGCACGCTCCGGGCGAGGACTCCCGTCTCCTCCGGCTCGCCGTGGCCCAGGGCCTGGACGAGCTGCCCGATGCCCAGCGTCAGGTCCTCGTGCTGCGCTTCTACGCCGATCTGCCCGTCCGGGGGATCGCGGAGGAGCTCGGCATTCCCGAGGGCACGGTCAAGAGCAGGCTCCACTCGGCGGTCCGCGCGCTGCGCGACCGTCTGCACGAGGACGAGGTGGTGTGACGTGGCCGCCGAGTACGACGGCGTTGACGCGCTGATGGCCGCGATCACGGGCGAGCCGCTGCCCGACGCCGCGCGGGCCGACGCCGAGTTCATGGCGGGGCACCGGGCGGCACTGGCCGATGTGGCGGTGCTGCGGGAGCAGTTGGGGATCATCGGCGACGCCCTGGCGGCGCCGCCGGGCGAGGCGTCGTCGCCGGCCGCCGTACGGGCCTCCCGGAAGGACGCCGCGCCGGACGAGGCGGGGCGAGTCACCGACCGGGACTTCCCGCACGTCCCCCGTCCGGTGCGGCGTGCGCGCCGGGGCCGTGCCCTGCGCATCGCCTTCGGCTCGCTCGCGGCCGTGGCGGCCCTGGCGGTCGTCGTCGGGCTGGGCCGGCTCCTGTCGCTCAGCGGGTCGCAGAGCGACAGCAAGGGCAGTGCCGACGTCGCCTCCAAGAGCGCGGGCGCGGCCGGCAAGACGGACGGCGACGGGCCGGTACCGTCCGATCCCGAGCGGGAAGTCGCGTGCTCCCGGCTCGTCGTGGAGGGGACGGTGGCCGAGGTGGGACCGCTCGGCGATCCCCGGATCCGGGTGGTTCTGACCGTCACGCGGTACTACCGGCCCGACCACGGCCCGGCCCGTGTCACCTTCCTCCTCGATCGCGGGGCCGAGCCGCAGCCGCGCCGGGGCCAGCATGTGCTGATCCGCATCCCGCAGGGCGCGGACGGGCCGACCCTGTGGGCCGTGGGCGGCGAGCGCGTCGCCGCGAACCGTGCCTGGATCACCGGAGCGCTGCCCGGCTCCCTGCACACCGCGTGCCCCTCCGGCCTGCCGTCCGACGGGCCTTCCTGACCTCTGCGACGACGAAGGGCGGGCGCCCGTACGGACGCCCGCCCTCACCGCCGTGCCATGTACTACGGCGTGACCTTCTCGATCTTCACGTTGCCCACGCCCGCGACGGTGCCGCGCGCGTTGACGAGCTGGACCTGGCCGAAGAACTCCCGGCCCTCGGGAGCGGCCGCGGCCGCCGTGACCGAGCCGGACACCATCGCGGTGTCACCCGTGCCGAGCTTCACCGGCGCCGACTCGTCGACCGTCACCTGGCCGAGCGAGGGGGAGTAGAACACGTCGCGGTAGTCGTACGCCGTCGAGCCGGACGGGACCGAGTAGCCCGCGACCTCGATGGTGTAGGTGCCGGCGGCGGGCGAGGCGATGTGCACCGACTCCTCGGAGTCGCCGTCGGCGGACTGGGCGACCTGCTGGCCGCTCGCGTCGTAGACCGTCAGGTCGAGGTCGGCGGCCGTGTCGGAGACATTGCCGATGGCCACGTCCAGCGACGTGGCGCCTGCGGGCACCTCGACGGTGCTGGTCTGGGTCTCGCCGCCCTTGATGGTCGGCCGTGCCGTCTTCGAGGAGCCGAGCGGGCCGCCCTTGAGCTTGCCGTCGAGGGCCGCGTAGCCGTTCGTCACCTTCCAGGAGGCGGTGGCCGGGGTGCCGACCTTGGCCTCGGGCACGGTCACGGTCTCCGGGTCGAAGGTCGCGCCGAGGACGCTGACGTCGAGCTTGTACGGGTTGTCGAGCAGCGGGGACGTCCGGCGCGCCTCGACCTCGATCTCCCAGACACCGGCCTGCGGGTCCGCGTACGAGCGCACGTCGGGCTTGCAGCCGTTGCCGTCGAGGTAGTTGTTGTAGCAGAACGGGGTCGAGGTGTTGTCGACCGGAACGCCGTACGGGTGGATCGCGATGAACCGGGTCTGGCTCTTGTCCTTCAGCCCGCCGATCGCGACCTCCAGCGACTTCGCGCCTTCGGGCACGGTCACGAAGTAGGACCGGGTGCTGTTGCGCTGCACCGAACTCTTGGCCGAGTAGGTGTACTTGACCGGGGTCGAGACCACGACCGTGGTGAGGATCTGCTTGTCGACGCCCACGGTGCTCGGGTCGTCGACCTCCAGGATCGCGCTCTTGATGCCCGCGGCCGTCGGCGACGCCTGGACCTGGACGGTCACCGGCTGGTTCAGCGGCAGCTTCACCTCGTCGGAGCCGAGCAGGCGGAAGGTGCGGTCGTAGTTGTTCGCGAAGTGCAGCTCGTGGCGGAGCGCCTTGTCCGGGCCGGACGTACGCGTGATCGTGATGTCGTACGTCTTCTTGTCACCGGCCTTGAGGCCGCCCTCGCGGTCGTACAGGCCGGTGCCGAAGCCCGGGGTCTTCAGCGCGAAGTCGATCGCGGTGTCGACCGGGGCCTTCACCATGTAGTCGTGCGAGGTGGCGTCGTCGCGGATCGCGTCCCAGGCGTCGACGATGTTGATCCTGCCCGCGCCTTCCTCGTACGCCTGAGCACCCGGGATGTGGTCGGCCGTCGAGGTGAGGGCCGTGCGCAGCTTCGCGGGCGTCAGGTCGATGCCCTTCTGCTTGGCGGCCGACAGGAGCAGCGCCGAGGCGCCCGTGGCCTGCGGGGAGGCCATCGAGGTGCCCTGGAGCATGGAGTAGCCGGCCGGCAGCGAGTAGCCCGCCTCGGCGACCGGGGAGCCCGGCAGCCAGGTCTGGGTGGAGTTGATCGCGGCACCGGGCGCGACGAGCGTCGGCGTGAAGCCGCCGTCCTCACGCGGACCGCGCGAGGAGAAGGGCATCAGCGAGTAATCCGTGTCCACCTGGGAGCCGTAGTTGGCGGCCCAGGTCTCCTTGGAGATACCCGCGCCGACCGAGATCACCTTGTCCGCGAGGCCGGGGTCGCCGATGGTGTTGGCGCCGGGGCCGGAGTTGCCCGCGGAGATCACCAGCTGGACGCCGTAGGTGTCGATGAGGCGCGTGTAGAGCTCGGCGCGCGCGTTGTTGCCGTCGTTGAGCGCCGGGAGGCCGCCGATCGACATGTTGACGATGTCGACGCCGCGGTTGACGACGAGGTCGATCATGCCCTCGGTGAGCGCGATGTTGGTGCAGCCGCCGGTCCAGGTGCAGGCGCGGGAGGAGACGATCTTCGCGCCCGGGGCCGCACCGCTCATCTTGCCGCCGAACAGGCCGTTCGCGGCGGTGATGCCCGCGACGTGCGTGCCGTGCTCGGACTCGATGACGCCGATGTTGACGAAGTCGGCCTTCTGGCCGACCCAGGGCCCGCCGTAGGGGTCCATCGGCACGTCCTTGCGGATCTGCACGACGAAGGGCTGCCGCTCGACGACGTCGGTCGCCGGGTTGTCGGTGCCGAAGTAGCCGACCTGGTAGCCGTCCTTGTACGGCTTCATCGGCGTGTCGTCGGTGAAGTCGCCGTTGTTGTTCAGGTCGACGCGGACCGTGCCGGCCGCCGGGTCGTAGAGCAGGCCCCAGGAGTCGGTGGTGTCGCCGTCGCGGTTCGCGTCGCCGGCGGCGTCGCCGCCCGCGGTGGCGGACTCCCGAAAGATGCTGACGTCGTACGAGCCCGCCGGCGCCGTCCAGGTCTTGCCGCCGTAGGTGAAGGTAGGCCCGGAGACCGGGGTGACCATCGGACGCCAGGTGGTGTCGCCGTCGAGGATCGGGTCGGTTGAGGTGACCCAGTCGACGATCTTCCGCTCGCCCGTGGTGGTCTTCTGCAGCGCCGGGTGACCGAGGTCCACGCCCGAGTCGAGGATGCCGATGGTGATGCCCCGGCCGTCGGCCTTCGGGTGCTCCTTGACGAAGTCGACGGCACCCGTCTCGAAGGACGGGTTGTACGGGTTCTTGGCGGGCGTGTTCTTGTTCGGGCCGGTGTAGGTGACCGTGCCGCTGTTCGCCGCTCCCTTGGCGGTGTCCGCGCTCGGCGACGGGTCGTCGAGCGGGATCTCCTGCCGCAGGTCGATGGCGTGCACCGAGGGCAGCTTCGCGGCGGCCGCGATGGCCGAGTCGGCCTTGGCCGTCGGGACGGTGGCGCGGACGTAGCCGAGCTTGTCGTAGGCGCGGCCGACGGAGCCGCCCTTGACCGCGTTCAGCTCCCCGGCGACCTGCTCGGTCTGCCCCGGTGCGGTCGCGATCATCATCGTGACGTTCTTCGCGCCGTCCGCCTTGGCGTCGGCGAGGAGTTCCGCGTCGTCCGGACCGAGCTTGGCGGCGGCGGACTTGACCGTCGGGTCGGCGGAGGCGGGCTGATGGTCGGCAGAGAAGGCCATGGGTATCGGCCCGGCCGCGGAGAGCGCGGCCACGAGACCCGTGGCGACGGCTATCCGGAGCACGCGTCTCGCGCCGGATATCGGGGCGCGGTGAGGCTCAGTCATCGGCATCCCTTGTAGGTAAAGGAACGAGGGTGGTGCGGCCGGAACCTGAAGGTGGCGCGGTTCAGACCGCAGTCGTCCGGATTTCGGGTCCGGAAGACCGCTCAGCTTTACCCAAGGGATGGTTGTTTGGGGAGGCTTGACCGTGGCGGGATGGAGTCATGGCGTGATCCCGCCATACGCCATCGGGGACTTAGTCGCCCAGGACGGGACATTCCTGTGAGTGGACTGTGTGTCTACACGAGTAAGTCGCGGGTCTCATCCCTCGCGTGTGCGCGCGTAGTGACGGGACGCCTTCGCGCGGTTGCCGCATGCCGCCATGGAGCACCAGCGGCGGGTGCCGTTCCGTGACGTGTCGAAGAAATGCAGGATGCAGGCGTCGTGCGCGCAGCCGCGGATCCGGTCCGGGGCGGCGGTCAGCAGTTCCAGGTAGTTGCGGGCGGCGAGCCAGGCGGGACCCCAGTCCGGGTCGTCGAACTCGGCGCGCTCGCCGGGCCCCTGGGGGTCCAGGGTGGGCCGGATGCGCCCGTGCTCGAGCACGGCGTTGACGAGGGCCGCCCCTTCTTCCGGCGGGCCGTCCACCGCTGCCTTCAGGGCGTCACGCGCCCGGAGCGTGTTGCGCAGGGCCGCGTCCCCGGCGGTGAATCCGTCGAGCCCGTGGGCGGCGAGCCATACCGCGAGGCCGTCGGTGTCGGTGAGCAGGTCCTGGACGGCGCCCTCGTCCATCCATCGGGTGTTCAGGAGGTCGAGCGCGAGCGGCTCGCCGGTGAGCGGGCGCGGATCACGGGTGGCGGGCATCGGCTGCTCCTCGACTGCTGACCTGTACTAACCGCTCAAGGGTACGTGACCGGTTGACGTTGCCCCATTCTAACCTCTAACGTCGTCTTCAGCGGTTACCCTCTCTGGGCTGCCATGGACCGAGGAGACCCCCCATGTCACTGCGCACCGGCCACATCGGCCTCAACGTCACCGACCTCGATCGCTCGCTCGCCTTCTATCGGGACGTCCTCGGCTTTCAGGTGCTCGCCGAGGGCAAGGAGGACGGCCGGAGGTACGCGTTCCTGGGCGAAGGACCGAGCCCGGTGGTCACGCTCTGGCAGCAGGCGCAGGGTGCGTACGACCCGGGCCACGCCGGACTGCACCATCTCGCGCTGGAGGTGGACACGGTCGAGCAGGTCAGGGAGTACGAGACGGCCCTGCGCGGATACGGCGTCGAGTTCGCCTACGAGGGCGTGGTCGCCCACCGTGAGGGCTCCGCGTCCGGCGGCATCTTCTTCCACGACCCGGACGGAACGCGGCTGGAGATCAGCGTGCCCCGTGGTGCCGAAGGCGCCCCCGCGCCGGATGCGTCGGCCCCGACCTGCGGTTTCTTCTAGGAGTGGGGATGTATCACGAAGGCTCGCGCGCACTGCAGGACCGGCTCGGCGTCCGCGATCAGGCGGACCATGTGGGCCGGGCCGTCGGCGACAGCCTGAAGCCGGTGGCCGCGGCCTTCCTGGCGCTCCAGCCGATGCTGGTGATCGGCGCGGCCGACCCGGTCGGGGGCGCGGTGTGGGCGTCGCCGCTGACCGGAGAGCCGGGTTTCGTCCGGGCCACGAGCCCGCGGCGGATCTCGGTCGCGGGCGGAGTCGCGTCGGCCGATCCGCTGGCGCGGGCGCTGACGGTGGACGGCCTTCACGTCGGCACGATCGCCCTCGACCCGCGCACCCGCCGCCGTATGCGCCTCAACGGCCGGTCCCGTCCGGCCCCGGGCGGCCTGGCGATCGAGGCGGACCAGGTGTTCTCCAACTGCCCCCGGTACCTCCAGAAGAGGGAGTCGTACGAGTGGGTGGGGGACCGGCGGCCGCAGGAGCCGTGCCGCAGCAGTGGACTGACCCTCGCGCAGCGGGAGTTCATCAGCCGGTCTGACACGTTCTTTCTCGCCACCGTCCACGATCGCGGAGCCGATGTGAGCCACCGGGGCGGCAACCCCGGCTTCGTACAGGCCGCTTCACCCCGCGAACTGAGCTGGCGCGACTACCCGGGCAACTCCATGTTCCTCACCCTTGGCAACCTGGCGGCCGACCCCAGGGCGGGGTTGCTGTTCCTCGACTGGACGACGGGGACGGCACTCCAGCTCTCGGGCGCGGCACGGACGGAGTTCGGCGCCGACGGCGAACGAAGTGTCCGTTTCGCCGTGTCGGAGGCCGTCCAGACGCGGGGCGCCGTGCCACTTCGCTGGTCCCGTCCCGCATACTCCCCTGCCAATCCGGGCCCGGCGCGCTAACGTCCCTGGGTGCGCAAGAAGCTGAGAGTGGCGGCCTACGCCATCTGCGTTCGCGACAGCCGGCTCCTGCTGGCCCGGATGCCGGGCCCCGGCGGCACGTCCGAGTGGACCCTGCCCGGCGGCGGCATGGAACACGGCGAGGACCCCTACGACACGACCCTGCGAGAGGTGGAGGAGGAGACCGGCTACCGCGTAGAGCTCACCGGGCTGCTCGGGGTGGATTCGATCCGCCGCAGCCTGCGCGGGCGTTTCGGCCGTACCGTCGACCACCACGCCGTACGGCTCGTCTACGAGGGCAGTGTCATCAGCGGCGAACTCCGCAGCGAGGTCGGCGGCTCCACGGATCTGGCCGCCTGGCATGATCTCGCCGCCGTCACCGGACTGCGGCGGCTCGGGCTCGTGGACACGGGGCTCGAGCTGTGGCGCCAACGGCCCGTGGCGGGCCGGCCTCCACTCACCGGTGACGGCTTCGGATACCCCGGGAAATGAACGCTGAGTGACCGTCTCCCGGCCGTCCGGGGAGGTGTCGTGGACGCGCAAGGTGGTCCAAGATCCACGTTCGGCGATCGGCGCTGTGCGTTGCCGCCTCGTTAACATCCAGGTCATTCCTGGTGCCAACGATCCAGAGTGAGCGGGAGTTCGCAACAGCGATCGTCCTGCGGTCACTGCTGTCGCGTTCGCACTCGGGGAGACCGCGCCATGTCGCGCATACGCTCTGTCGCCACGGCGGCTGCACTCCATCGTCGCACCCTGCTCGCCGCCGCCGGAGCGGCGTCCCTCACCGCGGGCTTCGGACTCGCGTTGCGACCGGGGGAGGGCCACGCCGTCGGCGCCTCGGCCCGCACCGGGGTGGGGCAGGCCCCCGTCGCCGACCCCCTCGCCCAGTCCCGAACGCTCTCGACCGGGGAGACCGCCATGGCGCGTGCCGTGTCTTCCGCCCCATACACGACGGGCACCACGCTGGCCGGAGTGGCCGCGCCGCGCACCGCCTCCGGATACCGCCGGCTGGGCGACGGCCCCGGCTGGAAGCGTGTCGTGCGCAGCGAGCTGGCCGCGCCCAAGGCGGGCCGCGACGGACGCCGTACCACCCTTGCGGCGTTCGTGCAGTTCACCGACCTGCACCTGATCGACAGCCAGCACCCGCTGCGCCTTGAGTACCTGCGCTCCACCGACCAGCACGCCTGGCGGCCCCACGAGGCGCTGACCGTGCAGGGCGCGATCTCGCTGGTCGAGCGGGTCAACTCGCTGCACGGCGCCCCCGTGACCGGCGCTCCTCTCCGCTTCGTCATGACCACCGGCGACAACACGGACAACAACGCCAAGTCCGAACTCGAGTGGTTCATGAAGATCATGAGCGGTGGCCGCTTCACGCCCGACTCCGGTGACCCGCGGCACTACGAGGGCGTCCAGAACAGTGGTCTCAAGCTGTACTGGCAGCCCGACACGACCGTCCGCGACGACGACAAGCAGCTCGGCTTCCCGCACATCCAGGGCTTCCTGGCCGCTGCGATCCGCGAGGTGCGCAGCCCCGGCCTCAACCTGCCCTGGTACTCCACGGTCGGCAACCACGACGCCCTGCCGCTCGGCTGCTACGCGCACGGCGACCCCTACCTCGCCGAGTACGCCATCGGCGGCAAGAAGCTGATGAGCCTGTCCGCGGCGGAGTCGACGAAGCTCCAGGACGCCATCAAGAACGCCAAGGACCCCAGGGGCGTCCAGTTCCGTGACCTGCTGAAGGCGCACACGCGCGACATGCGCTCGGTCACCCCGGACGAGAAGCGGGCTCCGTACACCCCCGCCGAATACCTCAAGGCCCACCTCGACCCGGCCTACACCGGTCTCGGCCCGGTCGGCCACGGCTACTCCACGGCGAACGTCGACGCCGGCACCCAGTACTACTCCTTCCGGATCTCCGACGACGTCATCGGCATCAGCCTCGACACCACCGACGCGGGCGGCCACTACGAAGGCTCCATCGGTACGGCCCAGTTGAAGTGGCTGGACAAGACCCTGCGCGACCACAAGAACTCGTACGCCGTCGTCTTCAGCCACCACACCAGCAAGACGATGGACAACACCCGCCCCGATCCAGCCCACCCCGGCGAACGGCGCCACAGCGGCAGCGAGGTGATCGCCCTGCTCGGCAGCCACCCGAACGTGCTGGCCTGGGTCAACGGCCATATCCACAAGAACGTGATCACCCCGCACTCGGCGCCCGACGGCCGCTCCTTCTGGGAGATCTCCACCGCCTCGCACGTCGACCACCCCCAGCTCGCCCGCGTCATCGAGCTGGTGGACAACAAGGACGGCACGCTCTCGGTCTTCACTACGCTCATCGAGTCAGCGGCACCGCACCGCACGGACTTCGGCGACCTCACCCAGACGGGTCTGGCCGCGCTCTACCGGGAGCTGGCCTTCAACGCCCCCGGCGCGAACATGACCCTCGCGGGCGGCGCGGTCGACCGCAACACGGAACTGGTCCTGAAGAAGGGCTGAAACGCGGTCAACTGCCTTTCGCAGCGGCAACCCTGCCTTCCCCGACGCGGTCCCTCTCGCCGACAAAGGCCATCGACGGCAAGGGGGAAGACATGTCCGTACGTACGGGACTGACGGGAGCGGCGGTGGTGGCGGCCGTCACGGCGGCGGCCCTCACCGCCCCGGCGTCCGCCGCCTCGTGGGCGGCCGGCCACAGCGCGACCCGGCAGGCGATGGACGCCGCCGTCAAGACCGGCGTCCCCGGCGTGACCGCCACGGCCAGGGACGGACACGGCACATGGAAGGCGACCTCGGGCATCGGCGACCTGCGGAGCGGCAAGCTGCGCTCGACGCAGGACCGCTACCGCGTGGGCAGCACATCACCAAGACGTTCGTGTCGACCGTGCTGCTCCAACTCGAGGCGGAGGGACGGCTGTCCCTCGACGACAGGGTGGACAAGTGGCTGCCCGGTGCGGTCCGCGGCCACGGCCACGACGGCCGCCGGATCACCGTCCGGCAGCTCCTGAACCACACGAGCGGCGTCTACGACTACACGGCCGACGACAGCTTCGTCCGGACGTACTTCCTCAAGGCCGGCTTCTTCCGGCACCGCTACGACACACTCGCGCCGCAGGACCTGGTCCGCATCGCGATGTCCCACAAGCCGGAGTTCACCCCGGGGACCTCCTGGAGCTACTCCAACACGAACTACGTCCTGGCCGGAATGGTGATCGAAAGGGTCACGGGACACTCGTACGCCAGGGAGATCCACGACCGCGTCATCGCCCCGCTCGGCCTGCGCGCCACCGCGCTTCCCGGCACGCGCACCACGGTTCCGCAGCCGAGCAGCCGCGCCTACGGCAAGCTCGCGGAGGCGACGACCGGCCCGACGTACGACGGCACGGCCCTCAATCCCTCCATGGCGTCCTCGGCGGGCGGGATGATCTCGGATTCCGCGGACCTGATCCGCTTCTACTCGGCCCTGCTGACGGGCAGGCTGCTGCCGCCCGAGCAGCTGAAGGAGATGAAGACGACCACCACGGCCAAGGGCCACCCGGACGCGAGCTACGGCCTCGGCCTGATCGACCGGAAACTGAGCTGTGGTGTCCATGTCTGGGGACATGACGGCGGCATCCACGGCTCGACGTCCTCGGCGGTCACCACGGCGGACGGACGTCACTCCCTCGCCTTCGACTTCAACGGCGACTGGTCGGGGGACGCCGACGCGGTGATCGAGGCGGAGTTCTGCGGCCACTGAGCCGCCCCGCGGCGGGAGGTGGCGTTCCACCGGGATCGCCGCCCTCCCTCCGGGTCGTGACCGGGGGCGGCCGTCGGGATGTGTCTCGGGGAGGGTGTAATGTCCTGCCTCGGGCACCTTGATCGGGTCGGTCGTCCGCCCATGGCCATCCCGCGGAGCCGGGACCACCGTATTCAAGACCATCGAATTACGGTGTAAACGCATCCGCCCCGGACATGAGACACGCAGTTCATCTGCCTGAAACATCTATGCCGCCTCATATCGGACAACCCGCTGTTCACGGGGATGGTTCGATATTTGTGCAAGGCGGGTGGTCGCGTGCGCTTGAGGCACGGTCTGCACGTGCTCTCTGTCTACGAGGGCTTCTTCTCCGGGGGTGCCCGGATCCTCCACACCGACGTCGTCCTGGGACTCCAGGAAGGCGGCCAGCACCACCGTGTGCTCAGCCTCCACGGGGAGGTGCTCCGTGAGGCCACCCGGCAGCCCATGGAGGACGATGCCTGCTACCGGTCGCTGACCGCGGCCGACGTCGAGGTCACGTCCCTGGGCCGCACCTTCGGCCTGCCCGGGGGTGTCACCGCCGATCCGGCCCAGTTCACGGGGCCGGAGCTGGCGACGACGGCCAGGGCGATGGCGGATGCCGACGTCATCCTGTCGCTCAAGGAGCAGCCGCTCGCCCTGCTCAACCAGGGAGGCCTGCCCCGACGGCCGGTGGTGGTCAGCCTGCACCGCTCCGACCCGGAGAACCAGGGCGCGGCGCTCGACGAGCTGAAGGCCGCCATCGCCGACGGCACCGTGGTGGCCTGCGTCTGCTGCGCCGAGTCCACCCGGGCCGCCTACGAGGCCGCCGGGATCCCGGCCGAGGTGCTGCACGTCATCCCCAACGGCGTCGACCTGCTGCGCTTCCGGCCGGACCCGGCCCGGCGGATCCAGCTGCGGGACGCGCTCGGCATCCCGGACGCGGCGCCGGTCGTCGTCTTCGCGGCCCGATACGACGCCATGAAGAACGTTCCGCTGTTCCTGCGTGCCGCGCGTGCCTGGCTGCGCAGCGAGCCCGACGGGCACGTGCTGATGTGCGGGGCCGGTATGACCGCGGGCCAGCCCGGGCTGCAGGACGACATCGAAGCGGCCTTCGGGGAGGACCTGCGGCTCGCCGACCGGCTCCACCGGCTCGGCGTCCGCCGCGACATGGAGACCGTCTACGCGGCCTCCGACGTGGTGGCACTGACCTCCGCCTGGGGCGAGGCGGCGCCGCTGTGCCTGATCGAGGGCATGATGTGCGGTGCGGTGCCCGTCGCCACCGACGTGGGGGACAGCGCGCTGATCGTGGCTGGGCACGGCTTCGTCACCCCGCCCGACCCGGATGCGATCGCACAGGCCTGGACCGACGCCGCGGCCGCCCGCCCGGCTCTCGCGCCCGTCCTCGAACACAGCCGTGAGCGGTTCAGCCGCACCCGCATGATCGCCTCATACGCGGCGCTGATCGACCAGCTGCACACGGAGTGGGTCCGGCAGGCACTGCCGGAGCCACCCCTGCCGGAGACGCTCTGACCGGCACGGTGCACGAGCCGCCGGGTACCCGGGCCGGGACATGCCTAACGCCTCGGGGGCGGGCTCGCCCCGCCCCTCGCAGCCCGGGAC
>NZ_JBSFJX010000039.1:0-65960 GCF_053598275.1 Streptomyces sp. NPDC001156
CGTCTCGTCCGGGAGCGGGCTCTGCGGTGGTCTCGGCCGGAAAGCGAGCCGACCCGGCCCGGATGTTTCTCCGCCTTTCAACGATGTACAGCTCGCTCCTCCTCACCGCGCCCACGAGTGAACCCGCGGCGCAAGGAGGCGGTAGAGCTCTGCATCGTCATCTTGCTTCAAGGGGTACGCGAGTTGCTCACGCAGGGACGTGACCCTGCTTCACATCTTGACGCCTCTGGTTCAGACCTTTAGGTTCACAGGTCGCCAGCGACTCAGAAATGCGCCTCACGTTCAGCTGGCTGAACCGAGCTTTCACCGTTCCCCCCCACCGTCAGCCTGGGCCGTACAGGCGGGCGCAGAACGAGGTCAGTATCTCCACCATGTCCCGCACCAGATCGTCTTCAACCTCGCCCTTATCCAGGACGACGAGACGGCGCCCGGTCCTCCGAAACCGCCTGGTACACAGTGCGGAACTCCGGCAACGGGACGTGCGTGGACGCGCGAGCCGCCGCCACCGCCAACGGCACCGTCGTCCAGCAATACACCTGCAACAACACCGTGGCGCAGCAGTTCCAGTTCCGCTCGACCGACAGCGGCTACTCCCGTATCGCCGCCCGCGGCAACCCCCAGCAGGTCATCGACGTCACCGACCGCTCGCAGGCGGAGAACGCGCCACTGCAGCTGTGGTCCTACGCCGGCGGCCAGAACCAGCAGTGGAGGCCGGTCCAGGAGACGGGCGAGCGCTACCACTTGGTCGCCCGCCACAGCGGCAAGTGCCTCAGTGCCGCCGCCACGGCCGGCAACAGCGTCCAGCTGACCCAGCGCAGCTGCGACGGATCAGGCGCCCAGAGCTTCCAGTTGACCGCGCAGTGACCCCACTCTCCTCCCGACTCCTCGGAAGGCCCCCCACATGACCCGTTCCAAGTTCCTCGCAGCGGCGACCGTCGCGAGTGTCGTCGGCGCGCTGGCGGTCTTCGGCGGTGGCAGCGCCGACGCCGCGGACCCGAACGTCGCGCCCGGCGGCAACTTCGACCTGTCGATCTGGCAGTTGCAGGAGCCGGTCGGCTGGCCGGGCTCCCCGACCACCATTCCGTCGTCCCGGCTCCAGGGACCCAATGGCTACCAGGACGCCTACTTCTACACCGATTCGCGTGACGGTGCGATGACCTTCTGGGCCCCGGAGTTGGGCGTCACCACGCCCAACTCCAACTACGCCCGCTCGGAACTCCGGGAGATGAACCGCGACGGCAGCGCCGCGAACTGGCCGCTCAGCGGTACCCACCGGTTGAACGCGACCCTGCGCGTGGTGTCCGTGACGTCCAACGTGTGCGTAGGGCAGATCCACCTCGGCACCGGCGGTTCGTCCACCAAGCCGCTCCTGGAGCTGTACTACCACGCCAACGGCGACATCGTGCTGGGCACCGAGAACTCCCCGTCCGGCGGCCAGACATTGCACACGGTGGGGCACGTGTCCATCGGCAAGACCTGGCGGTACACCATCGGCGTCTCCGACGGGAACACCATCGACCTGACGGTCAACGGCAGCACCACCCACTACGCCATCCCGTCGTCCTTCAAGCCGTACAAGCAGTACTTCAAGGCCGGCTCCTACAACCAGTCGTCCTCGGACAGCACCACGAAGGGAGCCAGGGTCGCCTTCTACGGACTGACCGTCTCCCACAGCTGATCGACCGCACGGACGGGGCCGTTCCCCCACTGCCTGTGCCGCTCACACACGGTAGTGGGGAGCGGTCCCGTCCGCCTGTCGCCTCACCGTACCGACGCGGCAGGCGGACGCTCGCGCAGAGCGCCGTAGCCGATGAAGTACGCCGGTACCCGCTTGACCCACGGTGACGTGGTGAGCAGGTCGCCCACCCGCTCCGCCCGCCTGGCGTTTCCGAGGGGCGGCCGTCCCGCGAACACGGGCGCGATGACCCGCGCGTGAGCGATCCGCTGCAGTGCCTGCGTCGCGGCCGTGGTCGCCCACCGGCGCCGCTGAACGGCGCGTACGTCTTTTACGCCGACCGCACCCCTGCGCAGCGGTTCGACCAGATACCTTGCGGCGGCCACCGCGTCCTCCACGGCGAGGTTGATGCCGATGCCGAAGACCGGTGACATCGCGTGGGCCGCGTCGCCGATGCACAGCAGGCCAGGGCGGTGCCAGCGCCGGAGGCGGTCGAGCCGTACGTCGAGCATCTTCACCTCGTCCCACGACCGAAGCGCATCCGTCCGGTCCGCCAGCCAGGGCACGGCGCCCGAGAACTCGGCCATGAACCGGTCGAGTCCGGCGGCGCGACGCTCGGCGTCGGTCCCCTTGGGGATCAGCACGGCACACTGCCAGTACTCCCCACGGTCGATCAGTGCGGTGAGGATCCGGTCGCCGACGCCTCCCACCAGGCCCTGCGGGTCGGCTTCCCGTCGTGGCAGCCGGAACCACCAAGCGTCCATGGGACAGGTGAACTCCTGCAACCCCAGTTCGGGCCTGGACCTGGCCAGCGAGCCCCGGCCGTCGCAGGCCACCGTGAGGGTGGCCCGCAGTTCGCCGGTTCGGCCGTCCTCCGTGCGGTACCGCACGCCGGTGACCCGTCCGTGTTCCAGCAGGAAGGACGTCGCCTCGGTGTTCATGCGCAGAGAGAAGGACGGCTCCTTGCGTGCCTCGTCGGCGAGCAGGTCGAGCAGATCCCACTGCGGCACCATCGCCACGTAGTTGTACGGGCCCGGCAGGACGTTGATGTCCGAGACGGTGATCAGCGACCCTTCCGCGCCGAGCGGCAGCTGCACGGTGTCCACCCGACGTTGCGGCAGACGGGAGAATGGCTCGGCCAGGCCGAGGTCGTCCAGCAGCGCCAGAGTCGAGGGATGGACGGTGTCACCGCGGAAGTCTCGCAGGAAGTCGCCGTGCTTCTCAAGGACCGTCACGGCGACGCCGGCCCGGGCCAGCAGCAGACCGAGGACCATTCCGGCGGGCCCGCCGCCCACCACACAGCACGTCGTCTGCTCCATCGCAGCCCTTCCCTTCGTTTCCGTTCGCTTCCCATTGCTTCGCTTCTGTGACATGTGCGTCCACGCCGACACCAAGTGAATCCCCCGTCCGCGACGCGTCGTCACACGCGACCCTCGCGCGGCCCGGCGGCCCCGGCACTGGCCCATACGAGTGATCCATCGCGCGGCAGGGTGAACGACGTGTCCTTGCGCCCCGCGCCGACGGCGACCAGCCGCTCGCGACCACTAGCGTCCCCCCTGTGTCGCTGAGCTACGCCTTTGTGAATCTGAAGCCCGGAGTGGGAAAGACGACCAGCGCGGTCTGGTTGGCCCACGCACTTCACGAGTCCGGTATCTCACCCCTTCTGGTCGACAGTGACCCCGCCTCCTCGGCGCTGCGCTGGAGCGAGTTGGCGGGTGGCTTCCCGTTTCCTGTGATCGCCCTCCCGGTGGGTGATGTGCACCGGCGCGTGAACGACTTCCTCGGCCACCGGCAGGCCGTGGTGTTCGACGCCCCGCAGATGGAGGACCACGCGCACATCGCCCGCAGCATCATGAGATACGCGAGCGAGTGGATCGTGCCGGTGACCCCGGCCCCCATCGAGCTGGACCGCATGGCACCCATCGGCGGTGAGATGGGCGACGTGCAGTCCCTGCGCGCCCGGCCGGCCCGTGCGGCTGTCCTGCTGAACCGCACGAATCGTGCCGACGCCACGCGCACCGGTCCCGATGCCGACGCGCGCGAGGCCCTCACCGAGCGGGGATTCGACGTGCTGTCCACCCATATTCCGCGCCTCGACCTGTACGCCCAGTCATTCGGCGGCCCCGTCGAGGTCAAGGGGTCGGCGTACATGGACCTCGCGGACGAACTCATCAAGCGTCAGGACAAGGCGTGAACCAGCGCAAGGACACCTACCGAGCCGCCCTGCAGCGCGAACCGGACGCTGCCGCACCGCGTCCCGCCAAGGTCACCCGGCTGCACACCCGATACGTCCGGGTGACCATCGAGCTCGACACCGCCCTGTCACGGGACCTGATCCAATGGGTGGGGGCTCCGGTGTCCGCGATCGCGCGCGCCGGTGCCGCGGTACTGCGACCTCTGCGCGGCACCAGCTGACGGGGCAGGAACCGGGGCCGCACCTCGCTTGAGCAGGGCGTCATCGGGACACGGGTCATGGCGCCCCTCCTGGGGGCGAGTCGGACCCGTGCCCGCGCGGCCCGTCCCGTTCACAGTCACAGGGCCAGCAAGGCCTGTTCCACGACCTCGGTGAGTGCCGGGTGGATGTACAGCACGTCCCGGGCGATGCGGTCGACTGTCAGGTTCAGCGTCATCGCCTGGATCAGGGGCTGGATGAGTGTCGCGGCCTGTGTGCCGATGATGTGTGCGCCGAGGATCATACGGTCGTGAGGGTTCGCCAGGACCTTCACGAAGCTGGTGGTGTCCTCCAGGGCCCATCCGTAGGCGGTCGCCGCGTAGTCGCGGACACTCACCAGGTACTCGATCCCGCGGAGGCGTGCCTCCTGCTCGGTCAGTCCGGCACTCGCGATCTGCGGGTCGGTGAAGACGGCATGCGGCGTGATGTTGTAGGGGAGCGTGTGGAGGTCCTGCGGATGGAGGATGTTGTGCCGCACGACACGCGACTCGGCATTCGCCATGTGCTTGAGCTGGAAGTGATTGGCCACGTCGCCGAGTGCCCAGACCCCCGGCACCGAGGTGCGGTAGGCGCTGTCGGTCGTGATGTGACCGTGTTCGTCGAGTTCCAGGCCTCCGGCGGCCGCGTCCAGGCGGTCGGTGTTGGGCCGGCGGCCGACGCTGACCAGCAGCGCCGCGGCCCTGACGACACGCTCGCCGTCCGGACACGACACGGTGAGTGTCACGCCCTCCGGGCTCGGTTCGACAGAGGTGACAGCGGCGTCGAGAAGCACGCGGTGGCGCCGCGACGCGAGTTCGGTGAACCGCGCCGAGATCTGCTCGTCCTCTCCGGTCAGCAGGCGCGGCCCCCGCTGCACGATCGTGACATCGCTGCCGAAAGCGCCGAACACATGGCTGAACTCGGCCGCGATGAAACCGCCGCCGATGACGGCCAGGGATGCGGGCACCTCGTCGATCCGCATGATGGTGTCCGAGGTGTGGTAGGCCACGGAGTCGAGGCCGGGGATGTCCGGCACCACGGGTCGTGATCCGACGGAGATGACGAACGTGTCGGCGGTGATCCGCTCGTTTCCGACCTCGAGCACCTTCGGCGCGACAAAGCGTCCTTCCTCGGTGTAGACATCGATGCCGTTGTTCCTGCGATACGTCAGCGCGCTGTCGTGCAGCGGATCGATGCGGTGGAAGATCCGGTCGCGGATGGCGGTCCAGTCCACGTGGTCGACGGTCGCGTGGACACCGAGCCGTGCTGACGCCCGCGCGCCCCTGGCCGCGTCGGCTGCGAGGACGAACATCTTGCTCGGAATGCAGCCTCTGTTGAGGCAGGTGCCGCCGAAACGACCCGGTTCCACGACGGCGGTGTGCAGACGTGCGAGTTCATCGCTGAGCAGCATGTTGCCGGTGCCCGCCCCCACGACCACAAGATCGTAATGCCGCACGCCCGTCCACCTTCCGTCGGTGAGATGTGTGGCCTTGCAGCGCATGGCCGTCTGGCGCGACCGGGCAGCATCTCGACCCGCGTTCCGGTTCCGGCCGCACCACAACTTCCGAACACATACGTTTTGAGTATTTATCACGGAAAACGGTGCGTCTGTCGGCAATGCCGCCGCGAAACATGACCCGACCCCCGTGCTGGTGGCTGCGTCCGGCACGCGGACGAGTCCCGGGCGTGGAGGAAATGCCGGCCGCCCAGGGCAGGCCGCGTTCCTCCGGGCCCGGGCGGGAGCCGATGGCGTGGCCGGAATCCGGCTTCAGGGCAGGGTGATGCCGTCCAGCTTTCCGGCCTTGGCGTCGTCGACGAGTGACGAGAACTGGTCGGTGCTCATCTGGATGCGCTGGCCGAAGTCATCGGTGAGCACGATCCGGCGGTCGGGCGGTGCGCTCGGGTCGACGAACAACTGCGGACAGCCGCAGTTGCAGTTGCCGCAGAACGTGGCGACGGGCTCCAGCCCGCTGATTTCGGTCATGCTTGCTACCTCCGTGGGCGTGCCGTTGCGGCGCGCCGGTGTCCGGGACCGGCGGTCGCGGGGACTGCCCGAGAGATACCCGGCGTGCCGTGGGAAGACGCGCGTGTCACCCATGTGCCGGGGCGCGGGGGAAGGGGGACGGCGTGCGCTCGCGCTTCCCGGCGCTCGCAGTGACCCGCATCACGCCAGGTGGATTGAGTGCGACGCCGGGCAAGAAACCGTACCCACGCCTGGCGACGGTCTGTTCCCGCGTGGCCCGCGCCCGGGCGACCCTGATGGATCTGCTGGACGAGGCGGACGAGCTGGCCGCACCGGCGCGGCCTGAGCCGACTCGCGCGGGGTGTCGGAGCCGGACGGAAACAGCCGGCACCGACACCCCCGGAGCGCCATTCCCGCAGCGACTGCCGGGTGGCCTACTTGGCCGGAGCGAACACCCGCTGGGCCGCGACCGCGGCGCCGCCTCTGGCCCACTCCTCGAACGGCAGCGGCCGGACCACGAGGTCGCAGTCCGCGGCGGCGCCGAACGCATGGGCGGCGAAGGTCTGCCGGATCTGGTCGGCGAACAGGTCGTAGGAGGCCACGCCCTCACCGGAGATGATGATCCGTTCCGGGCCGATGAGGTTGGCGACCGAGGCCAGCGCCAGGCCCATGGCATGTCCGGCACGGGCGAAGACCGCCCCGACGGCAGGGTCGCCGGCGTGCGCGCGTCGTACCGCCTCGTCCATGGTCAGTGCGGGGTCGACGGCGGCCTGGCGGGCCTGTTCGATGATCGCGTGTGTCGAGGCGACCGCCTCGACACAGCCGGTGTTGCCGCAGGTGCAGATACGGTCGCTCCCGCCTACCGGGAGGTGGCCGACCTCGCCCGCCACTCCGTGCGCCCCGGACACCACCCGGCCGCCGATCGAGAGCCCGGCGCCGATGCCGGCGCCGACGGTGACCAGAGCGAAGGATGACAGGCCGGCGCCCGCACCGAACCACTGCTCGGCCACGGTCAGGGCCCGTACGTCGTTCTCGATGACCGTTGCAATGCCCGTGGTCGACTCCACCAGCTGGGCCAGTGGCACCCGGCGCCAGTTCAGAAAGGGGGAGTACTGCACGGTGCCGGTCTGTCCGTCCACGTCGCCCGAGATGGTCACGCCGATGCTGTGGATCGCGTCGGCCTCCTCCAGGCCCGCCGCGGCCCGCAGTTGATCCACCAGCCCGGCGATCGCCAGCACCACGGTGCCCACGTCACGCGAACTCAGGGCGGTGCGCCGGGAGGTGAGCGGCTTGGCCGCCAGATCGGCCAGTACGCCGATGAGTTCGTCCCCGGTGACCTTCACCCCGGCGAAGTGGGCTCGTTCCGCCCGTACGGCGATCGGCGTCGCCGGACGGCCGTTGGCCCGCTCCGCGGGGCGGCCGGCCTCGATGATCCAGCCGTCGGCGATCAGCGGAGTGGCCGCCTTGGTGACGGCTCCCGCCGACAACCCGGTCCGCCGTCCGATCTCGGCACGGCTGAGGGGGCCGTGCTGTAGCAGCGTCTGGAAGACCAGGACGGCGGCGGGCGGCTGGTCGGCAAGGGTCATGCCGTGACCATACATTTCTTGAGGAAACTAAGACAAGGCGCCAGTCATCCCATCTATATGCCCCTGCGGTAGGGAAAACGCCTCGCTGTACAGAGTTCCCGAAGAAGACATCGGATTTATTGGCGTCGACTATGTTGACGCTGGAAGGAAAGCCTGGCTACATTCGCCGCACTCCTCGCCGGAGCGGACTGGACGGTGTCGCGCCGGGGAGGAGCGAGGCCACTCGTCCCCGACGGTCTCAGCTCTTCCTCGGTGGTGCTCCGGGACGACCACCGCCGAGGGGTTCCCGGCACCCCCGATCCCTCAGGCGGGAAGTCCGCCTGCAGTCGCGCCCAGACGGAGTACATCCATGGCTCGTCAAGCTCGACCCGCACGTCTCACACTCGCCTGTGCCACCGCACTCGCGGTGGCTTTCGCCGTGCCCGCCGCCGCGCGCGCCGCCGATCCCGAAGTGTCTTCCGGCACCCAGGCCTCCGCCGCCGCGCCCGTCGTGGCCGCCAAGCCGTACATGGGCTACAGCACTTGGAGCCTCGAATCGACCAACTTCCCCGGCTACGGTGGGGAGAACTGGCTCACCGAAGCCCATGTGCTGCAGCAGGCCGATGTCCTGGCATCGAAGTTGAAGTCCCACGGCTACGACCACGTGAACGTGGACGCCGGCTGGAACGTCGACAACGGCAAGAACGTCGGCGACGGCTACGCCCGTCCCACCGCGGATCTCAAGAAGTTCCCCCACGGCATGAAGTACGTCGGGGACTACCTGCACAAGAAGGGCCTGAAGTTCGGCCTCTACCTGGCGGTCGGCCTCTACCAGGACTACTACAACAACGGCAACACGCCGATCTACAACGCGCCCGGCTGCACCACCAAGGACATCGTCTACCCGGACCTGCGCAAGACCAGCGGCTGGGACAACGTCTCCTACCAGCTGAACTTCGCCAGCCCCTGCACCACCAAGTACATCCAGTCCGAAGCCGACGAACTGGCCAGCTGGGGCGTGGACTTCCTCAAGATCGACGGAGTCGGACCCGGCTCCAACCAGGGCGACGAGGCGCACAACAACGTTCCCGACATCAAGGCGTGGCACACCGCGCTGCAGAACACCGGCCGGCCCATCGAGTTCATCCTGTCCTGGTCGCTCAGCCACAACCAGGCGGACGTCTGGAAGGCGAACTCCAACGGGTGGCGGGTCGACACGGATGTCGAGTGCTACTGCGACACGCTGGTGACCTGGAACAACTCGGTGAAGCAGCGCTGGAACGACGTCGTGCAGTGGATACCCGACGCCGGTCCCGGGCACTGGAACAACCTCGACTCCCTCGACGTCGGCGCCGGTCCCCTCGACGGCATCAACGAGACCGAGCGGCAGAGCTACATGACGCTGTGGGCCATCGAGTCCGCCCCGCTGTACATCGGTGACGACCTCACCAAGCTCGACTCCTACGGCCTCAAGCTGCTCACCAACGACGAGGTCATCGCGGTCGACCAGACGGGCAACCCGGCCAAGCCGGTCAGCCAGGACACCCCGCAGCAGGTCTGGTACGCCCGTAACGCGGACGGCAGTTACACCGTGGCGCTGTTCAACCTCGGTGGCGGCTACTCGGACGTGACCGCCGACTGGAGCGACCTGGGCATCAACGGCAAGGCCGCGGTCCGCGACCTGTGGAGCCACAAGAACCTGGGTTCGGTCGGCGGTTCCTTCACCGACAACCTGCCCCCGCACGGCTCCCGTCTGCTGCGCATCACGCCGCCCAGCACCGGCAAGAACCCCGCGGTCCCGCTCGCCGTGCACGGCACCGCCTCCACCGCGACCAGCGTCTCGCTCGCCTGGGACGCGGTGAACTCGGGCACCGCCACCACCGGTTACGACGTCTACGCCAACGGGTCGAAGGCCGCCACCGTCACCGGCACCTCCGCCACCCTCAGTGGCCTCAGCGCCGGCACCGGCTACTCCCTCACCGTGGTCGCCCATGATGCCCAGGGGCACGAGTCCTCGCCCAGCAAGGCCGTGGCGATCACCACGCCCGCGGCAGGCGGACCGGTCTCGTACGAGGCCGAGGCGCCCGGCAACACCCTCAGCGGCAACGCCTCCCTCTCGGACTGCTCCGAGTGCTCCGGCGGCAAGAAGGTCGGCAACCTCGGCTACACCGGATCGGTGGCCATCGGCAACGTGACCGCGCCCAAGGACGGTACGTACCTGATGAAGCTCGACTACACCGACGGCTCCTCCGGCCGCACCGTCGTCGTCACCGCCAACGGCAAGTCCTTCCAACTGCCGCTGCCCGGCAGCAACGACAACAACTGGGGCCGCCCGCAGTCGATCACCGTGCCCGTGCAGCTGAAGGCGGGCGCCAACACGATCACCTTCGGCAACCCCTCGGACTACGTGTCCGACGTGGACCGGATCACCCTCTGATCAGCCGCCCGGCTCCGACCCGTCTTCCATCCGTCTGACACCGAGGAGAGTGTGCCGTGGTGGTCACATCACAGGGCAACCCCACGACGCCGGCCACACCGTCGTCCGCCGCGGTGACCACCACGGCCGCCGCCTCCACGAAGCTCCGCAAAATCCGAATGACCCGTCAGGTCCGCAAGCCGCATTCCCCCACCACGACCCGGTCGGCGGCGGCCCGCCGCCGGGACCTGCCGGTCGCACTGCTGCTCATCCTCCCCGCCGTCGCCGGATTCGCTGTCTTCTTCGCCTATCCGACGCTGCGCGGCATCTACCTCAGCTTCACCGACTTCCACGTCCTCAGCCCGCCGCAGTGGGTGGGACTGGCCAACTTCCGCGAGATGTTCGGTGACGACGTCTTCTGGCACTCGCTGTTGGTCACCGTCTACTTCGTCGTGCTGTCCGTCGGCTTCGGCACCCTGGTCTCGCTGGCGACGGCGGTGGTGCTGCATCGGGTGACCCGATCGTCAGCCCTGCGCGGCGTGATCCTGCTGCCGTTCCTGATCTCCAACGTCATCGCCGCCCTGGTGTGGCAGTGGATGCTCGACCCGACCCTCGGCATCATCAGCATTGTCATCAAGCATCTGACCGGCCACTCCATCCTCTTCTTCGGCAGCGGGGGATGGGCGATCCCCTCGCTCGCCGCGATCAGCGTCTGGAAGTGGATGGGCTACTACGCCCTGCTGATCTTCGCCGGCCTGCAGACGATCCCGCCGACCATCTACGAGGCCGGCCGGGTCGACGGAGCGAGCGAAGTGCAGATGTTCCGTCGGCTGACGGTCCCTCTGCTGCGGCCGATCCTGGTCATGGTGGTCGTCCTGACCGTGATCAACTCCTTCCAGGTGTTCGACATCGTCCAGGTCACCACCAAGGGCGGCCCGGCCAATGCCTCGAACGTGCTGCAGATGTACATCTACGACAAGGCCTTCCGGCAGTTCGACTTCGGTTACGCCGCCACCATGTCGCTGGCCCTGTTCGCGCTTCTCATCGCGGTCACCTTCACCCAGCTGCGGCTCGCCCGCGCCAACGAATCCGACCTGAACTGAAGGAGGCCGACATGGCTGTCAGCATCACTCCCGGCCAGGCGGCCGTCCTGCGCCGCCGGCCCCGGCAGGACACCCGAAGGCTCTCAGCCGGCAGGGTCGCTGCCTGGATCTACCTGGCCGTCGTCGTGGTGGTCACCCTCTTCCCGTTCTACTGGATTCTGCGCACCGCGCTGTCGAACAACTACCAGTTGGCGACCGACCCGTCCTCACCACTGCCCGTGGGCTTCACCTGGGGGGCGTTCGAACGGGCCCTGGGCATCGCCTCCACCGCGCAGGCCCAGGCCCAGGGCGGCTCCGGCGCCTCCCTCGACATCGCGCTCTACCTGCGCAACTCGTTGATCTACGCGTCTGTTCAGACGGCGCTGATCGTGCTGCTCTCCGCGGCAGCCGCCTATGCCTTCTCCCGCCTGCACTGGCGTGGCCGCAACCTGGTGTTCAACATCCTGATCAGCGCCCTGATGGTGCCCGGCGTGTTCACGCTGCTGCCCAACTTCGTCTTCGTGAAGGACCTGGGGCTGACCAACACCTTCGCCGGACTGATCCTGCCCGGCGGCCTCTTCCAGGCGTTCACGCTCTTCTTCCTGCGGCAGTTCATGCTGGGCCTGAGCAGCGAAGTCGAAGAGGCCGCGATCATCGACGGCGCCGGACCGCTGCGGATCTTCTTCCGGATCATCCTGCCGATGTCGTCCGCGCCCATAGCGACCGTGTCCCTGCTGATGTTCGTCAACGCCTGGAACGACTACTTCTGGCCGCTGCTCATCACCAACGGCCCGGACGTGCAGCCGCTCACCCTGGCGCTCGGCGTCTTCAAGCAGTCCTCGCCACAGGCGGCGCCGGACTGGGCGGGCCTGATGGCCGCCGCCCTCATCGCGGCCCTGCCGATGCTGCTGCTCTTCGTCGCCTTCGGCAAGCGCATCGTCAACTCCATCGGCTTCTCCGGCCTCAAGTAATCCACGGCAGCACACCTCGATAGGACGGCACAGCCATGCACCCCACCGACCTGGTGCTGAAGTGGCCCGCGCCCGCGGGCCGGTGGACCGAAGCCGCCCCCGTCGGCAACGGCCGGCTCGGCGCGATGGTCTTCGGCGGCGCCCACCGGGCCCGGATCCAGCTCAACGACTCCACCGTGTGGTCCGGCACCCCCGGCGGCCCGGCCGCCGCCCTCGCCGCGGTGCGCGCGGCCGGTGCCGGCCCCCAGCGGCTCGAAGAGGTCCGCGCCGCGATCCGCTCCGGCGACCAGGATCGGGCCGAGGCGCTGCTGATGACCTTCGAAGGGCCGTACAGCCAGGAGTACCTGCCCTACGCCGACCTCTGGCTGACGGTGGAGGGCGGCGAAGAGGCCGACTACCACGGCCGGACCCTCGACCTCGACTCCGCGGTCGCCGAGGACGGATTCGGCCTGGACGGCACGACCGTCCGCCGCCGGGTCTGGGCCGATGCCGTCGCCGGGACCCTGTGCACGGCGGTGGACGCGGACGGCGGCACCGTGGACGTGCGGGTGGAACTGTCCACGCCGCTGCGCGAGGTTCACCGTTCGTCCACCGTCCGCAGCCTCACCCTGGGCGTGGAGATACCGGTCGACGGAGCGCCCGCGCACGAACCCGGTGTCGCCGAACCACTGCGGTACGCGGACGGACCCGTCGGCGACTACGACCCGTTCGGTGCCCTCGCACTCGCTCTGACCACTGACGGCGAGGTGACCGCGGCAGACGGCAGCCTCCTCGTCCTCGGCGCCTCCCACCTCCTGATCACCCTCGCCAGCTCCACCAACGCCGCCCTCCACTGGAAGGGACAGGCCACCGTGGACCGCGCCACCCACCTGGCCACCGCGGCCCTGGTGGCCGAGCAGGCCGCCGCCCAGGGCGCCGGCAGCCTGCTGAAGTCACACGAGGACGAAGTGCGCGCCCTGCTCGGCGGCACCGCCCTGCGCATCGGCTCGCGTCGCGCCGGCACCTACGACGTGGCACGCGACATCCTCAGCGGGGACGACGAACTCCTCACCGCCACCGTTCTGTTCCAGCTCGGCCGCTATCTGCTGACCTGCGCCTCTCGCCCGCACGCCGGGCCTCCGGCCAACCTTCAGGGCATCTGGAACGCCGATCTGCGGCCGGCCTGGTCCTCCAACTACACCATCAACATCAACACTCAGATGAACTACTGGGGCGCGGAAGCGGCCGGTCTCGCCTCCTGCCACGAGCCGCTGTTCGATCTGCTCGACCGACTCGCCGCGGGTGGCACCGAGGTCGCGCGAGAGGTCTACGGCACCCGTGGCTGGGTGGCACATCACAACACCGACATGTGGGGCTGGGCGCTGCCGGTCGGCATGGGCCACGGCAACCCCTCGTGGGCGATCTGGATGATGGGCGGCACCTGGCTGTCCCAGCACCTGTGGGACCACTACGAGTTCACACGCGACCTCGACTTCCTGCGGAACCGGGCCTGGCCGCTGCTCAGTGGCTGCGCCGAGTTCCTGCTGGACTGGCTCGTCGACGAGGGCACCGGTTTTCTGGACACGATCCCGTCCACCTCACCGGAGAACCTCTTCCTCGACGCCGACGGCACCCCCAGGTCCCTGACCCGCTCCTCGGCCATGGACATCGCGCTGATCCAGGCCACCTTCGACCGCACCCTGCAGGCAGCCGAGATCCTGACCCTGGACAGCCCGCTGACAGACGAGATCCGCGCCGCCCTGCCCCGCTTGCGGCCGCCACGGATCTCGGCCGGCGGCTGGCTGCAGGAGTGGGCCGATGACCTGCCCGAGGCCGACCCGCACCACCGTCACCTCTCCCAGCTGATCGCCCTGCACCCCCTCGGTCTCATCGATCCGGAGAGGACGCCCGAACTGGCCCGAGCCGCGCTGAAGCTGCTGGACCGACGGGGCCCCGGCGCCATGGGCTGGTCCTGGGGGTGGAAGATCGCCCTGCGGGCTTGGCTGCGCGATGCCGCGACGGCCCGTTCTCTCCTGCTGGAGGCGAGTCGCCCGCTCGACGGCGATCCCGGCACCGATGCCCCGGTCGACGGCTCCCGCTGGGGCGGGCTGCTGCCCAACCTCTTCTCCACCCACCCGCCCTTCCAGATCGACGGCAACTTCGGCTTCATGGCCGCCCTCACCGAAATGGTGGTGCAGAGCCACACCGGCACCGTCCATCTGCTGCCCGCCCTGCCCGCGCAGTGGCCGGACGGCCAGGCCACGGACCTGCGGTGCCGGGGCGGTCTCGCGGTCGACTTCACCTGGAGGGACGGCGTCCCGACTACGGCCACCGTGCGCCGGATCGCCGGCGACGACGCCGAGCCGGTCCGGATCCGCTACGGGGAGCGCGTCGCCGAGATTCGTATCCCGGTCGGCACCCAGATCACCCTCGACGCGGACCTGCGCCAGCGGGGGGAGCCGGTGCCGTGCTGACGGAGCAGGATGTGCCCGAGCTGTTCTCCTACCGCAGCACCTACCGCGAGCCGGCGGACTTCGACGTCTTCTGGAAAGCCACCCTCGCCGAGGCCCGCGCCGATCAGGCAGCCGTGCTGGAGTTGACGTCCGTGGCCACCGGTCTGGAGACCGTGGACGTCTACGACGCGGTCTTCCCCGGCTTCGCCGGCCATCCGGTCCGCGGCTGGCTGCGCATGCCCCGGCAGCGCACCGAGCCACTCCCCGCCGTCGTGCAGTTCCACGGCTACGGCAGCGGACGCGGCGCACCCATCGACGATCTGCTGTGGGCCTCCGCCGGATACGCCCACCTGCTGGTCGACACCCGCGGGCAGGGAGGCGCATGGGCGGGCGGCGGCGCCACCCCCGACCCGGTCGGCAGCGGCCCCGCGTATCCCGGCTTCCTCACCCGCGGTATCGAGGACAAGGACACCTACGTCTATCGGCGGGTGTTCACCGATGCCGTCCGCGCCGTCGAGGCCCTGCGCAGCCGCTCCGACCTCGTCGACGCGGCCAGGGTCGCCGTCGTCGGTCCGAGCCAGGGCGGCGGCATCGCGCTCGCGGTCGCCGGACTCGTCCCCGACCTGTCGGCCGCCCACTTCCAGGCGCCCTTCCTCTGTGACATCCGGCAGGCCACCCGGCTCACCGACGCGGATCCGTACGCCGAGCTCATCGGCTATCTGGGGGCCCGCCGCGACCGGGTCGAGCAGACGTTCCGCACGCTGAGCTACTTCGACGGACTGGGCTTCGCCCGCCGGGCCACCGCCCCGGCCTGGTTCTCCGCGGGGCTGCGCGACGAGGTGTGCCCGCCGGTCACCGCGATCGCCGCCTACCAGGCCTACTCCGGGCCCAAGCAGCTGCGCTTGTGGGAGTTCAACGGCCATGACGCCGGCGGCCCCGAAGACCTGGCCATGGCCCTGAGCGCGTTCGGCGCGCTCCTCAAATCGTCGTCCCGTCCGCAAGCGTCGCCGTCCCACGCATCCCCCGTGCCACCCCGAAAGAAGGAACGATGAAAAGAATCACCGGCATACGAAAGGCCGTCGCCCTGGGCGCCACGCTCACTCTGGCGGCAGTGGTCTCCGGCTGCTCCTCCGGCTCCTCCAGCGCCGGCGGCTCCAAGACCGTCAACTGGTGGACCTGGGACGACAAGCAGGCCGCGGCCTACCAGGTGTGCGCCACGGACTTCGAGAAGGCCAATCCCGGCGTCACGGTGAAGATCTCCCAGTACAACGTGAACGACTACTTCACCAAGCTGACCGCCGGGTTCGTGGCCGGCAACGCACCCGACGCGTTCCAGAACAGCGTCCAGTTCTTCCAGGCCTACGCCTCCCAGCACCAGTTGATGCCGCTGGACAGCTTCATCTCCAAGGACAAGTTCGACCTGTCCCGTTTCTCGGTGGGCGTGGACGCCTGGAAGTTCACCGACAGCAAGCAGTACGCGCTCCCGCTGGACTGGGCGGCGACCGGCATCTACTACAACGCGGACGCGCTGACCAAGGCCGGGTACACCAAGCAGGACGTCGACTCGCTGAACTGGAACCCCGACAACGGCGGCACGCTCGGCAAGATGATCGCCCACATGACCATCGACTCCAAGGGCCGGCGCGGCGACCAGCCGGGCTTCGACAAGTCCCACATCAAGACCTACGGCTACGGACAGGTCGCGGCCAAGGACTTCATCGGCCAGACCACGTGGAGCCCTCTCGTCGACACCACGGGCTGGCGCCTGGGCGACAAGCCCACCTGGCCGACGGTGTTCGACTACAGCGACCCGCGGTTCGTGAAGACCATGGACTGGATCCGCTCCCTGACGCAGAAGGGCTACGCGCCCAAGATCGGCGACTTCGCCAACAGCGTCAGCGACGTCGACCTCCTGGCGTCCGGTAAGGTCGCCATGGAAAGTGCCGGCTCGTGGGAGGCCGCGACCTTCGTGAAGCTCCCGGGCCTCAAGGTCGGCATCGCGCCCACCCCCTACGGTCCCGACGGCAAGACCCGGGCCGTACTGAGCAACTCCAACGGCAACAACATCTGGGCCGGCACGAAGAACCCGGACCTGGCCTGGAAGTGGATCTCCTTCATGGGCTCCGAGTCCTGCCAGTCGAAGGCGTCGCAGACCGGCACCTTCTTCCCCTCGATCCCGGCCGCCATGGACGCGTCGGCCAAGGCCCTGGCCTCCCACGGCGTGGATCTGTCCGTGTTCACGGACATGATGAAGAACAATGTCCTCTACCCGTCCCCGGTCTACGGCAATGGCGCCGCCATCCAGGACGCGTTGGAGCCGCTGTTCGAGGCGTACTTCGCCGGCCAGAAGAACGACTCCGTCTTCAACGACATGCAGGACAAGAGCAAGACGCTGCTCGCGCAGCACTGAACGTCCGACAGCAACTGGTGACCGGACGCCGGACGCGGCCCACGACCAGGGCGCGTCCGGCGGACCGGACAAACGGAAAGGGCTCTGTATGTCCGACACCACCCCGGGGATCCTCGCCCTGCGCGCGGCCGGCACCTCACTCGTCGTGGAGCTCACCGAGCCGGTGCCA
Source organism: Streptomyces sp. NPDC001156 (assembly GCF_053598275.1). Classification (NCBI taxonomy): domain Bacteria; kingdom Bacillati; phylum Actinomycetota; class Actinomycetes; order Kitasatosporales; family Streptomycetaceae; genus Streptomyces; species Streptomyces sp. NPDC001156. The sequence goes on from NZ_JBSFJX010000039.1 coordinate 17,115, forward strand.
AGAGTCCTGCACTGGGGGGCCGACCTGGGCGAGCTGTCCGAGGACGGACTGGCTGCCCTCGCGCTGACCGACGAGCCCGCCGTGCTCAACAACTCCATCGACATCCCACGACGCTTCACCGTCTGGCCCACGGAGGCGGACGGCTGGTCCGGCACCCCGGCCCACGAGGGCCACCTGGCCGGCACCTCCGCCGCGCCCCGGCTGAGCCTCGCCGAAACCGCCTACCGCCCCGAGGCCGAGGGCGGCGAACTGTCCCTGCGGCTCACCGACCCCGGAGCCGGACTCGACGCCACCGTCACCTACCGGCTGGAGCCCTCCGGAGTGCTGGGCGTGCAGACCCGGATCACCCGGCAGCAGGACGCCGACCCGGCGCCCTACGACCTCGCGCAGGTCACCACCCTGCTTCCGCTGCCCCGCCGGGCCGGGGAGATCCTGGACTTCACCGGCAAGTGGAGCCGGGAGCGCTCTCCCCAGCGCCGCCCGCTGGCCTACGGCAGCTACGCCCGGCAGGTGCGCCGGGGCAAGCCCGGCCTTGACTCGCCGTACCTCGTGGCGGTGGGCGTGCCCGGGTTCGGTTTCCGCGAGGGCGAGGTGTGGGGTGTGCACATCGCCTGGAGCGGCGACCAGCGGTATCTGGTCGAGCAACTGCCGGAGGGCGCCGGCGCCCACGCCGCGGTGCTCGGCGGGGGAGAGCTGCTGCGGGCCGGGGAGATCCGGCTCGCCCCCGGGGAGTCCTACACCACGCCGGTATGCCACTTCACCTGGTCCGACCACGGACTCGACGGCCTCGCCGACCGCTTCCACACCCTGCTGCGGGCCCGGCCCGCCCACCCGCGCACCCCCCGCCCGGTGATTCTCAACAGCTGGGAGGCGGTCTACTTCGACCACGACCTGGACCGCCTGCTTCGACTGGCCGACAAGGCCGCCGAGGTCGGTGTCGAGCGCTTCGTGCTGGACGACGGCTGGTTCCGCGGGCGCCGCTCGGACCACTCCGGGCTGGGCGACTGGACCGTGGACCCCGTGGTGTGGCCCGAGGGACTGACGCCGCTGGTGGACCATGTGCGTTCGCTCGGCATGGAGTTCGGGCTGTGGGTCGAGCCGGAGATGGTCAACCTCAATTCGGACCTGGCCCGGGAACACCCCGACTGGGTGCTCGGCCCGGCCCGCGGAGTCGGCCCGTCCTCCCGTCATCAGCACGTCCTGGATCTCTCCAACCCCGCCGTGTGGGACTACCTGCTGGGTGCGCTGGACGCACTGGTGGAGAAGTACGGCATCGCCTACCTGAAGTGGGACCACAACCGGGAGCTGCACGAGGCCGTGCACGGTGACGCCGACCGCCCGGTCGCGCACGCCCAGGTGCTCGGGCTCTACCGGCTGCTCGACGCCCTCAAGGAGCGCCACCCCGGGCTGGAGATCGAGAGCTGCGCCAGCGGCGGCGGCCGGATCGACCTGGGCATCCTCGCCCGTACCGACCGGGTGTGGGCCTCGGACTGCAACGACCCGGTGGAGCGCCAGGCCATTCAGCGCTGGACCACCCAGCTTCTGCCGCCCGAGCTGATCGGCGCCCACGTCGGCGCGGCCACCAGCCACACCACCGCCCGGATCAGCTACGACAGCTTCCGGCTGGCCACAGCCCTGTTCGGGCACACGGGCATCGAGCAGGACATCACCCGGTGCACCCCCGAGGAACTTGCCCGGCTCACCGCCTGGACCGCGCTCTACCGGGAACTGCGGCCCCTGCTGCACGGAGGCCGCACGGTCCGCGCCGACCTCGCCGGCGACGCGACACTGCTGCACGGGGTGGTGGCGTACGACCAGTCCGCCGCGCTGTACTGCTGGGCGCGGGTGGCCACGTCCCCCGAAGGGCAGTCCGGACGCGTACGCCTGCCCGGACTGGCCGCCGATGCGACCTACCAGGTCAGGGTCCGTACGGAACTGGGCCTGCCGTCCCTGCACCAGACCTCGGGCCCGGCCTGGCTGCCCCAGGCACTCGAGGGCGGGCTGACCCTGCCCGGCGCGGTCCTCGGGGTCGCAGGACTGCCCATGCCGAATCTCAACCCCGACCAGGCGATGCTGCTCGAGGTCAGGCGGATCGGCGAGCCCGTCCAGGGCTGACGCCCACGGGCAGGGGACGGACGCGAGTACGGGAGCGGGGCAGGACCTCTGCCGAGAGGCCTGCCCTGCGTACATCGGGCACAGTGATGAGCGGGCGATGTCTGCGTCGCGGCGATACCCAGCGGCGTGCCTGATGTCGTGCGGACGCCCACACCGGCCACCGTTTCGACGACTGCGGCCGCGGCGAGCCGGGGGGACCGCGGACAGCGGCAACCGGGAAGTCATGAGACAGAACCGAAGCAGTCCCCCCGCCGGTCAGCCCGGCGACGGACCTGACAGACGGCAGGGACGGCGGCGATCGGTCGCCCGGGTGGCGCGGGTGCTTTCTCCCCGCGGTGCGCTGGCCCTGAAAGAGGTGGACGGAGCCTTCCTCTTCGCGCTGCGCGCGGCCCTGGCCATGGCAGTGGTGGCGCTGCCGATCGTGCTGGCCGGGCGGCCGGATCTCGCTGTCTACGCCATGCTCGGCTCGTTCACCACCACGTTCGGGCGCAATCTGCCCTACCCTCGCCGCGCTCGCGTTCTCGCGCTGGTCGGGGTGGCCATGACGGCATGCGTGGGCTGCGGTTCGGCGCTCGCCGCATGGCTCGATCCGCGCGCCGGAGGAATCGGCGAGGTCGTGGTGGTGGCGGTTACGGCCCTGGTCGCCGGGCTGGCCAAGTTCGTCTGTGACGCGACGCGGTTGGGCGGCCTGGGCGCGGTTCTGCTGCTCTTCTCCTTCGCGGTGGCAGCCAACAGCTCGACCGCTCCGGCCGCCGTCCTCCCACAGACCGGACTGGCCGCGGCGGCATCGGCGGTGGCCTGGGCGCTGGCGATGGCAGGCCGGTTCGTCCATCCGGACCGCCCTCAACGGCTCGCGGTCGCAGCGGCCCTGCGCGCCCTCGCGGAGCTGCTGGAAGCAGCCGACCGCGGACTCGCGACCGGCCGGACGCGCCATCGAGCGACGGCGGCCGTCCTGCGGGCATACGACTCCCTCGGTCTCACGCCGCCGACGCACGCGCAGCAACCCGGCGGGACCGGGACCGTGGTGACCCTGACCGACGTGTCCTGGTCGCTGCTGATCAGCTCCGCGCGCCGGTCGGCCGACGACTCCAGCGCCACGGCGCAGGTCCTGCGCCGGCAGGCCCATCTCCTCGCGGACCGGCGCCGCCGACTTCCCCCGGTGCTGCCCGAGCTGGTGCCCCCGGCTCAGGAGACACCGGACGACGCGGCCACCCACGTGGGCGGGACAGCTGCGGCACAGTCCGATCCCGCCGCACGGCGTGCCTCCGAACTGTTGGTGGGGCGCCCCCTCGGCGGCCCCGGCCGTGTCCCGGTCCGGATCGTTCCCGCGCTGCGGATGGTCCTCGGCACGGGGGTGGCAGGTGGGCTGGCCGCCCTGCTAGGGCTACGACACGGCTACTGGGCGGCGATCTCGGCGGCCGCCGTGCTGCACTCGGTCAACATCCGAACGACGACACAGCGTGCGGCCCAGCGGACTCTGGGCACGATCGTCGGACTGCTGCTCACCCTCGGTGTGCTGGCCGCACACCCCGGCCCCGTGGTCCTCGCCCTGGTGATCGTGCTCATGGAGTTCCTGCTGGAATACGTCGTGGTCCGCAACTACGGCCTCGGCGTCGTCTTCCTCACGCCGCTGGCCCTGCTGCTAGGCGACCTGGCCGCCCCGGTGTCCGCCGGCGAACTCGTCCGTGACCGGGGGCTGGCCAGCCTCCTGGGGATCGTCGTGGGCCTGGTCTGCGCACTGGCGGTGGTCCACGACCATGCCGCGGTGCGGGTGGAGCGTGCGCACGCCGCGTGCGAGGGTGCGGCCGAACGCGCGGAGCGGGCGCTGGCCGCCCCTTCCGGGCCGCCGCACCCGAACGTCTCGATGGATCTGGCGGCGGCGGTGGTGGAGTTGCGCGAGGCCGACGACGCCGCGGCCGGTGAGTTGTGGTCAGCGGGAATCGATCCCCCCGAGCTCGCCGCAGCGGAGCAACGGGCCTATCTGCTGCTCGACCAGCTCCTGCACCGCCGGTGGAACTGATCCCGGACCACCCGGTCTCCCCCGATCGTCGGCGACCGCCGGTCGTCATGGATCGCACGGCCTGACGCCGCGGCCGGAGCCGCAGCAGGCGGCCCCGACCGGCGGGTGAGCATGTCAGGCGACGTCAACGCAGACCGAAGGCCCGGGTGATCGTCTGCGAGACACTGTTGTCCGCACTGTCGCGCGCAGTGACCCGCAGGCTGACGAAGCCGGCGGACTTCGGCGCGCGCAGGGCCGTGGCCCAGCCGTCACCGTGGCTGGCCAGGTCGGCCCGCTGCCAGGTCGCCCTGTCGTCGTACGAGACCTCGAGGGAGGGCTTCCCGATGCCGGCAGTCGTGCCGGGCAGGTGGGAAGCGGTGACCGTCAGCTGGGTGTGCCGGTTCGCTCGGCCCGCCTTGTCGGTGTCCACGCCCTAGTCGAGCTGGATCAGCGGCAGTGACACGGTCGAGTCGCTTCCGGTGACCGCGGAGGTGAAGTTCCACTCGGTCAGCGTGTGCGTCGAGTACGGGTTGGCCCAGGCTCCCCGGTCGTTGTCGACCACCAGCCGGTAGGGCAGCCGTTCCGCGGCGAGCGCGGGAACCTGCAGCCACTCGGCGTTGCCCCAGTCGAGCAGGTGGTCGCCCTGGTGGAGCCCGACCCAGTCCTTGACGTCGAAGTTGGCGCCGGCTTCGCCCACGTGGCCGACGCCGGAGTCACCCCAGCCGGGCGCGGTGATGTACATGGTGTCGAGGTACCGCACCGGCTGATAGCCCATCGGGCCCATCCGGGGCCGCTGGATCGGCCCGAACCAGGAGACCTTGCCGGTCTTCCGCGCCGGGTAGCGCAGAACGTCCAACGAGTGCTGCCCGGTCTCGCCCTGGATGAAGGCGTCGTCCAGCCATCTGGCGTCGGAGGTGACCCAGTCGGTCCGCTCGCCCTGGGCGGGAACGGTCAGCTGGTTGCCGACGGCCCAGCCGCGCCAGACGTCGGGGCGGAACTCCATCGCCTTGCCCTGGCGGTAGTTGCGGAAGGAGACGTCCACCCTGCCCAGGTCCTTGGACTTCTCCCCGCCAGGTCGGGTCCGCCGGGACCGCGCCGGACCAGTGGTGCACCACGTCGTAGACGTAGTCGGTGGTCGGGTGCTAGGTGACCTTCAGCTTGACCGCTCCGTGCTGCAGCGCGTCGATCAGGTCGGCGCCCTGGTCCGCGTTGAGGGTCGCCACGGTCAGCGGGGCAGGGCTCTCCGGGCTCCAGGGAGTCTCGTCCCAGGGCTGCAGCCGGCCGATGCCGTCGTTGACGACCATGAGCATCTGCGCGCCCGCGGTCGCGGCGGCCTCCGCCTGCTCTTTGATCGCGGCCGGGTCGCTGCCCCGGACCACCACGGCCTTGCCGCGCACGTCCTGCCGCGCGAGCGCCTGGGCCGTGCCCTCGCAGACGTAGACCGCCGTGAGCGTCCGGCTGCCGGCAGGCAGCGGCTTGGCCGCGCGCTTGACCAGCGGGTCGGCGTAGGTCGTACGCGAAGTGCCGTGACCGTTGAAGTCGGCGACGTCCTCCTCGTAGGGGACGAAGCTGGCGCTGGTGTCGACCTGTCCGGTCAGGTCGGGGTGTGCGGTGTCCACACCGCTGTCGAGCACCGCGACCTTCACGCCCGTGCCGGTGTCGCCCTCCGCCCAGACCTGCTGCGCGCCGATCTGGGCGGTGGAGTCGGCCAGGTCGGCCTTCACCTTGCCGTCGAGCCGGACCTTGGCGATGCCGCCCGCGAACGCCGGGCTCGCCGAACGGGCCGCCGTACCGGAAGCGCCGGTGAGCGCGGACCAGAAGGCCGAGGCCCGCTTGCGGTTCTGTGCGACGGCCGCGCCCTGGATGCTGTCGAGGCGCCGGACGACGGTCGAGCCGGCCACCTTCGGCGTGGTCCGGGACTTGGCGGCGGCATCGGAGTAACGGACGATGAGCGGCAACCGGGCGGCGTGCGCGTCGTTTCGGCAGGGCCGGGGCGCGGGTCGATGCCTCCGTGGCGCGTGTACGGAGCCGGTGGGTGCGGCTCAGCCGAGGTAGAAGTCCTTGCGCGCGGCCACGAACGCCTCGATCGTCTGGGCGGGTGCGCCCGTCACGCGTTCGACGTCGTCGGACGCGCGGTCGTAGCGGTTCTCACGGTGCAGCCGGGCCATGGTGGCGATGTGCTGTTCGGTGTGCGGCGGCAGGCCCACCTTCGCGAGCACCTGGGTGCGCCACTGGTCCAGCGGCACATCCACATAGGACACCGGGCGATCCAGCGCCCGTGAGAACTCCTCGGCCAGTTCTCTCATGTCGACGGTGTGGGGCCCGGTGAGCTCGTAGACGTTGCCGACGTGCGGGGCCGGGTCGCGCAGCACGGTGGCGACCACCCGGGCGACGTCGTCCATGGCGACCGGCGAGGTGCGCCCGGTACCGAAGGGCAGCGCGATCGTGCCGTTCTCCCGGATCGACCGTGCCGCCAGTGTGGTGAACAGCGCGTTGTCCAGGAACGACGTGGGCCGGATGTGCACCACCGGCAGGCCCGACCAGTTCAGTACCTGCTCCGCCAGCCAGTGCAGCCGCTGCTGCTGCGACTCCGCGGTGCTGGTGGCGGTCATCTGCGACACGGTCATCTGGGACATGTCGACCAGAGCGTCGAGCCCCCCGTACTCGCGGGCCACGCTGGCCACCACGGTTGTCGCCAGCAGATGGTCCGGCGACACAGGCATCGCGAAGTACATCCGCCCGGCACCCTCCAGCGCGGCCGCGACGCTCTCGGGCCGGGTCAGATCGCCGGTGACGACCTCCGCGCCGAGGGCACGCATCTCGGCCGCACGGTTGTCGTCGTGGCGGACCATCACCCGAACGAGCACGTCCTCTGCGCGAAGCCGGTCGAGGACCCTGCGGCCCACGCCACCTGCGTTGGAGATGAGGACAAGACTGCTGGCGACCATCGGTCGATCTCCTTGTGAGTGGGTGGGCAGGCCAGTAGCCGGCGGGATCACCAGCGGGAGAGCGGATGGCCACGCCGCTCCGACACGTCGGCTTCGTCATCTTGGACCCGCGGTTCGGCTGCCGTCCTGCCGAACGTGGACCCGACGGTCGTCGGCTCAGGCGTCGATCGCCTACGAGTTCTCGGTGTCGTCCGGTGGCGGAGGTTTCTGGCGGAAGTAGACCTTGATCTCCTCGAAACTCTTGTACTGCTCCGTCCTCGCGTAGGACTCGTAGGCCCGCCGGTCCGCCCAGGTGAGCTGTACATCGTCGGTGAAGGGAGTCATCAGGCTGCGGGGCCACAGCCGGTGCAGGCGCACCGCGCTCACTTCGGCTGCCACGACGAACACCAGAGCCGTGAGATACATCCAGGCGACCAGACCCAGCACGATGCCGAACATGCCGTAGGTGGCGCTGGCACCCCGCAGCACATTGCTGACGTAGTACGTCCCGGCCCACTGCAGGCCCTGCCACGCGCAGGCCGCGCCGATCGAGGCTCCCAGAAGGCGCCGCGCCGGGATTTCGCGATGGGTGAGCATGCGGTAGGTCAGCAGCAGGACCAGCGCATTGAGCGCGATCGCGGCAACGGTGACAGCGAACCGCACCTCGACCCCGAGGTGACTACCGAAGACGCGACTGGCCGATGCCGCGATGGACAGACCGGTCGTGGCGGCCAGGCCTGCTGCCACAACGCCCAGGAACAGCATGCCCTTCAGCCGTGATCGCAGCGGATCGGAGCGCCGGTAGCGCGGGACCCCCCAGATCTTGTTCAGGGTGAGCTGTGCCGCCTGAGCAACGCCGAGCGCACCGTAGAGGCTGACCACCACGCCCACTCCCAGCGCGAAACCGTTGCTGCGGAAGGAATGGATGTTGTGCCCCAGCTGCTCCCCGATCACCGGGAACTTGCTCAGTACCGAGTGCAGGACGCGTTCCTGCAGCTGCGGGTTGTCCTGGAGCAGCGCCCCGAGCGCCGAGACAAGGAGCAGAAGCAGAGGGAACAGCGACAGAAAGGCGTAATAGGTCAGCAGAGCGACAAGGTAAGTGCCCTGGTCGTCAAAGAACTTGTAGGCCACGGCAAGGGCAATACCCGCCGCCTTGTGACGCCGCTGGAAGGCGTCCATCCGCGCAGACAGTCCCATCCAGGGGTCTCCCAGCAGCCTGCCGGTCTTTTCTTCACGATAGAGGAGACGTGGACCGTTCGCAGGGAACGACAAGTCGTATCGAGGTCCTCTGGTGACGCCGAAGGTCGGCGGTTCAGGCCTAGTGGCGGCGAGGCGTGTCGATCGGTACGGCGGTTTCGATGGGGTCCGCCGCCCGCGACTGGACCACGAGCATGTCGTCGGGCGACATTTCCCTGCCATCCTCGGCGGTGAGCGTCAGCGGCCGTGGCGGTTGCCCTGTGCGCGCGTCGATGACACGGTTCATCGGCTCGTCGTCCTCGAACAGGTGCTTCTGCCCCCACTGGCGCAGAGCCGCGAGGACGGTGTGGAAATCCCGCCCCTTCTCGGTGAGGACGTACTCGTGGGAGTTGCCGAGTGCCGACTCGCGGATCTCGAGGATCCCGACCGCCACGAGCTTCTGCAGCCGGGCGGACAGGACGTTGGTGGCAAGGCCGATGTGCTTGTTGAAGTCCGTGAACCGTGTCACGCCGTGCAGGGCGTCGCGGAGGATCTGAAGCGTCCAGGTGTCGCCGACCTCCGACAGGGAGCGGTCGATCGGGCAGGGCGAATTGACCAGCTCTCGACGTTTCATCGGTGCCCCCAATCACAGGTTCCTTGCAATTGTAGAGCAAGGTGGTGATGCCCGGATTCCGGACCGGAGGCTGGGCGTCCGGAAGCCGGGGCATCGGGGCGTCGGGGCCGGCCCCTCTCAGGGCAGCCCGCCGCCCCGCTGGCGTGCAGCCCGTCGCGTCACTTGGTCAGATGCGAGCGGAAGAAGCGCACGGCTGCACCCGTGCTCGCGTCGAGGCCGTCGAGGTACGGATCGAAGTGGCCGCCCGGCAGGAGGACGAGTTCCTTGGGCTCGAGTGCCCGCTCGTAGGCACTCAGGGCCAGGTCGGTCGGGGCGACGGTGTCATGGGTGCCGACCAGCATCATGAGCGGGGTCGGGGAGATCTGGTCGATCCAGTTGCCGGGGTCGTAGGACCGGGCACGCCGGTTGGACTGGACCGTGACGCGGTTCTCCCAGACGCCCTCGGGAATGTCGTGCCCCAGGTAGAAGTTGATCGCGTCCTCGTTCCGGTAGGACGCGGTGACCGCCGGGTCGGCGTTCACGAACTCCTGCACGGCCGGGGCCTCGCCTCGGGCCTGTGCCAGTTCGTCCGCGGCGAAGGACTCCTCCAGCCCGCGGGTCAGGTGCGGCGGCACGCGTCGCTGCCCGCTCCGGGAGCCGCTGATGGTGGGCACCTGCGAGTAGACGGCCTTGATCCGCCGGTCGGTCGCTCCGAGGACGAGGGCGTGTCCGCCGGCGTAGCTCGTGCCCCACACGCCGATCCGGTCGGCGTCGATCACGTCGAGGGTCTGCAGGTGGGAGATGACCCGCCGCCAGTCCTCGATCTGCTGGTAGGGGTCTATGTCCTGGCGTGGCTCGCCGCCGCTCTCGCCGAAGCCGCGGTGGTCGTGGAGCGAGACGGCGAAGCCGGCCTCTGCGAGTCGGCGCGCGACCGGTTCGATGCCGTGGTACTTCGTGCCGCCGAAGCCGTGCGCCATCGTGATGGCCGGGTGGGGTCCGGTGCCGTCCGGCAGGAACAGCCATGCGCTGAGCACCGTGCCGTCGGGCAGGTGAATGGACTCTTCTGTGCGCTCGACCATGCCGAGTCTCCTTGCGTGATGTCCGCACTGCGGTGCCGTTGGCAGGTGACCTGCGGTCCTTTCGTCCGCTTGCAAATCGCAAGCGACTCGGCCAAGGTAGTCATGCCACTTGCAAATCGCAAGCGACCACTGATGAAGGAAGACAGCGAAGGAGTCGGAGCCGATGCCCTGGAACTACTCCACGATTCGGGCAGAACTACGCAACGGGGTCCTGTGGGCCGCGATCGACAACCCTCCGATCAACCTGATCGACGAGCGGTTCGTGGCGGACCTGATCGCGTTGCTCGACGACACCGAGGCCGACGGCAGCGCTCGCGTCGTCGTCTTCCGCAGCGCGGATCAGGACTTCTTCATCCCACACGTGGACGTGCAGCGGATCGCCCAGTACACGGCGACGGCAGCGACGTCCGGCGGACCGGACGACGTCAGCCTCGGTGCGCTGTACCGGCGGCTCAGTGAGGCCCGGCCCGTCACGATCGCCCTCCTCGAAGGCCGTGCCCGCGCCGCCGGCGGGGAGTTCCTGTACGCGTGCGACATGCGGTTCGCGTCCCTCGAGCGCGCGGTGATCGCCCAGCCCGAGGTGGGCCTGGGTACCTATCCCGGCGCGGGCGCGGTCCAGCACCTCGTACGTCTCGTCGGCCGTGGCCGGGCCATGCAGATCATCCTCGCTGGTGAGGACCTCGACGCACGGGAGGCCGAGCGCATCGGCGTGGTCAACAAGGCCCTGCAGGACGAGGAGTTGGTCCCCTACGTCGAGCGTCTCGCCGAGCGCATCGCCGGCTTCCCCGAGGCCGCCGTGCGACTCGCCAAGCGCCGGATCAACGCGGCCGCACTCGCGCCCAAGGAGGACGTCCAGGTCGACTCGGGCTTCTTCCAGATCCTGGCGCGCGACCCATCGAGCACCGCCCGGCTCGGCGCCCTCATGCAGCGCGGATTGCAGGAGCGCTCCCGCACCGAACTCGAGTTGGGCGCAGCCGTCGGGGAACTGTGAGCGCGATGGATCTTCGGGAACATCCGTCCGAGTGACACGCATTCCGGGGCCGATGGGCTTCCGGCTGCCGGGCGACGCGCCTCTGCTGCGCTCGGCCGCAGCCGGTCGCCCTTGCCTGCCGTCCGGGTGCCGTTCAGTCGGCGAAGGTGTGGTCGGCAGGGCACTGGAGCTCCAGGCAGGCAAGAGGGCCGGACCGCGAAGGGCGCAGATGCGTGTTCGACCGCGAGCGCATGGATCAGAGGGCTAGAGGTCCAGGACGATTTCGGTGGCGGGTTCGCTGCAGCAGACCAGGACGGTGCCGGTCTCGGGGAGCTCCAGGGGCTGCAGGGTGTAGGCGATGTCGCCCGAGACGAGGTGGGTGACGCAGGTGTGGCACACGCCGGTGCGGCAGGACCAGCGGGTGGGAATGTCGCAGGCCTCGGCGAGCTCCAGGAGTGAAGCGTGGGCCGGCGACCAGGGGGTGGTGATGCCGCTGCGGGCGAAGGTGATGAGCGGGCCCGTGCCCCTCGGGCCGGGCGGCTGGTGGGGTCTGACCGCGGCGGTGGGCGTGATGCCGGGGTTGATGGCGGGCAGGGCGCTGAACTGTTCCGTATGGATCCGCTCGGGGCGTAGACCGTGATCGCGCAGGTAGCCGCCGATGTCGTCCATGAAGGCAGAGGGCCCGCAGAGGTACGCGTCCGCGTCGGAGGGAACGCCCATGGCCGCCAGCGAAGCGGCGGTCGGGCGGCCCTGGGTGACGTGGGGCTCGTCGGGGCCCGGGGCTTCGGCGGTGTAATAGATGTGCTCGTGGGCGTCGGGGAGCTGGGCCAGGAGGGCGTGGGCCTCCGCCGCGAAGGCGTGGTGGGCACGGTCGTGGGCGGTGTGGATCCACCAGACGGGCCGCGGGTCTCGTACGGCCGCGAGTTGCTGGAGCATGGCCAGCACGGGGGTGACGCCGATGCCCGCCGAGATGAGGACGACGGGGCCGGCTCCACCGCCGAGGACGAAGCTTCCACGGGGGCTGGCGATCTCCACGAGGTCCCCGGGGTGGAGGTTCGTGTGGAGGTAGTGGCTCACCAGACCGTGGGGCTCGTGCTTGACGCTGATGCGGTACGTGCCGGCCTCGGGCGCGGAGGACAGGGAGTAGCTGCGCACTGCGGGGGAGCCTTCGCCGGTGGCGAGACGGATGGAGAGGTACTGGCCCGCTCGGGCCTCGGGCAGTGGGGTGTCGTCGGCGCTGTCGAGGTAGATCGAGGAGATGGTGGGGGTCTCCGGGACGATGCGGGCGACGCGCAGGCGCTTGAAGCCCGGCCACACGGGTTGCTGTCTCGGTTGCTGCGCGGCGGCGCGTTCGCCCGGCCATCCCGGTTCCTGGCAGGGCTGCTGAGCGTCGGCCAGTTCACGGAAGGACTGCTGCCATCCCGGGCTCAGGGCGGGGATGTTCAGAGCTCTGCACAGCTTCGCCGGGTCGCGGTCGGGGAGGTAGAGCAGCGCGTCGATGTCGGCGACGCTGAGTTCCTCCGGGCCCTTGCGGGTGAGAGTGATCTCGTCGCCGGCCTGTACGCGTCCTTCGGTGATGACCCGCAGGTAGAAGCCAGGGCGGTGGTGGGCGACCAGGAGAGAGGCGAGGGACGGTTCACCGAAGCGCATACCGACTCGGTAGCAGGTGACGCGCGGCTGGGTGACTTCGAACTCGGCCTCGCCGATGCGGTACCGGTCGCCGATGCACACCTCGTCGTCGGGCAGGCCGTCGACGGTGAAGTTCTCACCGAAGATCCCGAACGTCAGGTCGTCACGGCCGAGCTGCTTCTGCCAGTACTGGTAGGACTGCACCTGGTAGACCAGCACCGCGCGCATCTCGCCGCCGTGCCCGGCCAGGTCTCCCTGGCCGTCTCCGTCGATGTTCAGCCGCCGCACCATCCGGGAGCCCTCTACGGGGGCCTTCCACGCTCCGGTGCGGACGGTCCTTCCCTGCCAGGAGACGTCTTTCGGCGTCCCGACGTTGACGGACAGCAGCGTCGCCATTGCGGTTCTCCCGTGTGGATGGCCGGCGGGGTGCGGCTCCTCTGACGGTCGGATCTGTGCGATATGACCGATCTTAGTGAGATTCGGTGAGCAAGACCGCGCGTGCAGAGGCGGGCTCGATCGTCGAATGGCGTGACCATGCCGGGAACCGAGGTGTGGAAACGCACCGGGCCCGACTCCGAAAAAAGCGTCCCATTGAGTCCGCCATGAAGCCTGTCGCGGGGTTGCTGCGACGCTCCCGGGTCGGCCTCCGCTGCCCGGGCGCCCTGGCCGGCTGAGTCGGCTCATGACCGTCCACGGGCGGAGGCTGGAACCAGGCCACGGGTCCGATCCCGTCCTTCTCGGCCTCCGGTGACCGATCAGTGCGCTCCGTCCGGGCGCGGCGGCACCCATCTCAGGACTCTCGATGTAACCGCTAAAAGTGGATTGACAGGTTAGCTGGATCGTGGTCGACTGGTTGTATAACCACTCAAACTCAAAAGAAGGGTTAGGGTTATGGCTCTCGCAGTCCACCACCGCACTGCCACCATCGACGGCCTCGAGGTCTTCTACCGGGAGGCCGGCGATCCGAAGGCACCCGCCGTGGTACTGCTCCATGGCTTCCCGACCAGCTCGCACATGTTTCGCCACCTGATCCCGGCGCTCGCCGACCGGTACCACGTCATCGCCCCCGACCACCTCGGGTTCGGCCAGTCCGCGATGCCGTCGCCGCAGGACTTCCGCTACACCTTCAAGGCCCTCACCGAGGTCACCTCAGGGCTGCTCCAGCACCTCGGCGTCGACCGGTTCGCGATGTACGTACAGGACTACGGAGCCCCCATCGGCTGGCGGCTCGCACTCCAGGCCCCGGACCGCATCACCGCGATCGTCACCCAGAACGGCAACGCCTACGAGGAAGGCTTCGTCAAGCCCTTCTGGGACGGTGTGTTCGCCTACGCCAAGGACCCGCGACCGGACACCGAAGCGCCCATGCGCGGCGCCCTGACCGCCGAGGTCACCCGCTGGCAGTACCTCAACGGAGTCGCCGATCCCAGCCTCGTCAGCCCCGACAACTGGGTCCACGACCAGGCACTGCTGGACCGGCCCGGCAACGACGAGATCCAGCTCGGGCTCTTCCGCGACTATCCCACCAACGTGGACCTCTACCCGCAGGTCCACCAGTACTTCCGCGACTCCCAGGTCCCGCTGCTGGCGGTCTGGGGAGCAGGCGACGAGATCTTCGGCCCCGCAGGAGCGGAGGCGTTCGGCCAGGACCTGCCGAAGGCCGAGATCCATCTGCTCGAGTCCGGGCACTTCGCCCTGGAGAGCCACCTCGAGACCATCACCGGGCACATCCGTGACTTCCTCGGCCGCGTCCTGGCCTGACGCACCCAGGGTCGAGGCGGCTGCGGTGGCCCTGACCGGGCACGACGCTCACCCGCACCCCCGGGGTGCAGCCACCACGCCGCACTCCGCACCAGGAAGGAAAACACCATGGGACTGTCCTGGCAGCAAGGCCCCCTCTCCCCGGGCGCGAACGGACACTTCCTCACTCCCGAACCCCCGCCGGAACGCATGCTGTTCGCCGAGCGGTTGCGTCGCCGTATGCGTGTGCAGTTCAACGACGCCTGGATCGCCGACAGCGAGAACGTGATCGTGCTGCACGAGCCGAGCCGGTACCCGGTGGCCTACTTCCCCCGCGAGGACGTGGATGAGCAGGCGCTGGTCGCCGGCGGCAAGGTCACCCAGCACAAGGACCTCGGTGACACCACCTGGTACGCCGTCCACGCAGGCGACCGCACCACCGAACGCGCCGCATGGGAGTTCACCGCGCTGCCCAAACACGCCGCCGTATTCGAGGGCCATATCGCGTTCGCCTGGCGCGCGATGGACGCCTTCTACGAAGAGGACGAACGCATCCTGGGACACGCCGCGGACCAGTACCACCGCATCGACATCCGCGACACGTCCCGCACCCTGGAAGTCCGCCAGGGCGACACCGTGGTGGCTCGCTCCGAACACCCCGTCGTGCTCTACGAGTCGGGATTCGCCCCGCGCTGGTACGTCCCGCGCGCCGATATCGACGAAACCCGGCTGCGCCCGGTGGAAAGCAAGACGTTCTGCCCCTACAAGGGCCTGTGCGACTACTACGACATCGGCGACGCCCGCCGTGCCGCCTGGTCGTACCCCGACGCCTACCGGGAGGTCGACCGGATCAACGACATGGTGTCGTTCGAGCCGGACCAGGTCGAGGTCTACCTCGACGGCAAGCGTCTCCACCTGGAGCCCGGCCAGACGGTCGTCCCCCATGGTGTCGACCGGGGGCTGGAGGCCGACGAGGGCAGGGCCGCCTGACGGCTACGGGGGGACCGACCGGAACGGATCCCGACGACCGGACACCCGGGCACTGCCCGCTCGGGTGTCCGGTCGCCGCCCGTCAGGATCGTGGGCGGCGCAGGTCGGCGCCCATACCCGGCGGGGACGTGGCCGCCATCGGGGGCGGCCGCGCGACCGACTTGTCCTCGACCGGCACTGGCTCCACGGGACGGGTCGCGTCGCACCGATCCAGTTCCAAGCCTGTGTGCACACTCAATGCCACGCGGACGTGACCGTCTGTGATGGGGGCGGTCTTCCGTGGTAGCCCGGAAGGCGGCATGACGCCCGTCCGACCTGGGGGTGCCCCCGCGGCAGGCGGCAGCGCGTCTGATCGAGCGGTCCCACTGGGCCAGCGCTGTCTGCCGTTGGCGGTGGCCCGCCTGCGGAACTCACCATGGGGAGATGGGCGCGTTGCGTCGTCCCGTGGCTGTTCGCGGCCCGGTGGCCCTGCCGCCCGGTGTGAGTGGGAACGGAGGTGTGTGTTGCCGTGTCCAGTAGTGACGTGCTCATGCGAATCGATAGCGCCGGACGGGTGATCGATTGGTCGCCCTTGGCGTCGGAGGTGTTCGGGTGGGCCGCGGAGGAGGTCATCGGCCGGACCGTGGGCGAACTGGTGCATGAGGCCGGGATCGATGACGAATGGCTGCGGACTACATGCACGGCTATGCACGCTCTGGTGGTGATGCCGGTACTGACCGGATCTTCGGTGGTGTGGGAGCTGCGGGCCACCGCAGGCGCCTTTTCGCTGCGGGACCTGGCACTCCTGCGGGTCATGTTCACCCAGTCGCCGGTGGGCGTGCACGTCCTTGACGACCAGCTGCGCATCGTCCGCGTGAACACGGCGGTGAGTAGTCTGCGTGGTTTCCCGGTCGACTCTCTGCAGGGCCAGGTGTTCAGCGAGGCCTACCGGATCACGGCGCCGGAGGAGGAGACGGCGGCGGCGCGCGGGGTGTTGGAGAGCGGTAAGCCGGCGCTGGGCCGTCTGGTGCGATCCATGGTGGGCTCCACCGGCGGCAAACCGAGGATCTACTCCGTCTCCTACGCACGTCTCGAGAGCGGGTGCGGTGACGTTGTGGGCCTCGCCGTCTCCACGCTGGACGTCACCGAACGGGAACGGGCACTGCAGCGTTTGAAGGTGCTGGAACAGGTCCGCAAACGGGTGGGGCAGCGGCTGGACGTCGTGGGCGTGTGCGAGGAACTGGCCGACGCGGTCGTGCCCGCGGTCTCGGGCATCGTGGTGATCGAGGTGATCGAGGCCGTGGTGCTCGGTGAGCAGCCTCCGCTGGCCCCGGTCGATCCGGCCGTACCACTGCGCCGGGCCGCATTTCGGGGGCAGGTATCGGCGTATCCCGTGGGCGAGGTGCGGAAGCTCCCGGAGGGTACCCCCTTCTCGCGGGTACTGACCGATCTGCGGCCACGGCTCGTGCAGGTGCAGGAGGACAGCGTTTGGCTTGCCGCCGACCCGGCTCGAGCAGAGTCCATCCAACGCTCCCACGCCCACTCCCTGATCGTCGCGCCGCTGTCCGTGCGGGGTGGGGCCCTGGGTGTGGTGAGTTTCTATCGCCACCGAGGGGAGGATCCCTTCGACGAAGAGGACATCGCGCTGACGTCCGACGTCTGCGCCCATGCCGCGCTGTGCATCGAGAATGCTCGCCGCTTCACTCAGGAGCGGACCATCGCCGCGACCGTGAAGCGCAAACTGCTTCCGCAGCGGCCGGCGAAGCCGTCCACAGTGGAGATCTCCCACCTGCACATTCCCGGACCCGGAGGCGGGGGTGCGTGGTACGACGTGATCGAGTTGGCGGGTGCGCGAACAGCGCTCATCGTCGGAGATGTCGCCGGACGGGGGATGGCCACGGCCACCACGATGGGGCAACTGCGGACGGCCCTGCACTCCCTGGCCGCCCTGGACCTGGAGCCGGACGAGTTGATGGCACGCCTGAGTGACACTGCCGCCCGTCTGGCCGCCGAACGAGCCGCGCTGCCGGTCGGCGACCCCCTGCACCGTGAGCCGCTCACCGCCAGCTGCCTGATCGTGGTCTACGACTCGGTGGAGCAGGAGTGCGCCATTGTCCGAGCCGGACTGCCGGAGCCTTTCGCCGTCGCCCCTGGCAGCAGCACGGTCAGAGTGCCCGTGGCGGCAGGCCCGCTGCTCGCCGGCTCGGGCAGCGCTCCGTTCCCGGCCACCAAGATCACCATCCCCGAGGGCAGCGTCCTGGCGCTGGTCAACAAGGAAATCCGCATGCCGTCCGCGTCGTTGGACTCTCTCTTGGAAGAGGGCGCGGCAAGGCCCATGGACGACCTGTGCGACACCATCGCCTACGCGCTCAGGGACTGCGACGAGAGCGAGAAGCTCGTGCTGGTTGCCCGCACCAAGGCGCTGCCCCCGGATCGAGTCCTCACCTGTCTCTTGCCTCCCGACCCCGAGGCGGCGCCCCTCGCGCGTGCAGCGGTCCGCCGCCAGCTCAAGACCTGGCAGATCGACGAAGAGAGCGCCTTCACGACCGAGCTCATCGCCAGCGAACTCGTCGGCAACGCGGTCCGCTACGGCACCCCGCCCATCCGGCTGCGCCTCATCCTCGATCGGCTGCTGACATGTGAGGTCAGTGACTCCGCGACCAGCGCCCCGCACCTCAGACACGCCCGCACCGTCGACGAGACCGGACGGGGACTGTTCATCATCGCCAATGTCGCCGACAACTGGGGCACCCGCTTCAACTCACAGGGGAAGACCGTGTGGGCGCAGCAGCCCATCGGAGCGAGCCAGAGCACACCGCCCACGTACCAGCCGAGCTGACGCGCTGTTCCGCCGGAGCTCGCGGCACGGGTGGTCCGATGGCGTAGGTGATGGTTGCCAGGAGCGTTCCGTGCTGCCGTGACGCCTCCTGTGGCACTTGCCCCGACGGCGCCTCAGGAGACTGGGCCGACGAGTGGGATCAACGGGTCGTGTCGACTCCGGGGCGCGCCCCCCGTCGGCCTCATGGGCGTGCGGGCCCGGCCGTCCGAAGTCCCGCGGCGCGCACAGGCTCTGCCATGACGGAGAGCGGGACGTCGGTCAGGCTTTGTGCCCCGGCCAGAGGCTCCTTGCGCGGCTGGACCGGCGGGACCGCCCGGGCCGGACGGACCGCAACGTCTTCGCGTAACCGGACCAGCGGGAGTCGTGTCTTCTTCCTCGGCGCGGCAAGGCATGGGACACGCGCGCGGCCAGGTTCGAGAGGGTGGTCGGGTTGGACTTGGAACGCGAGATGGTCATGTGACCCGCCTCCGGGGCGTGTGGTGGAAGGGGTGCGCACCAGAAGAGGGCGCGTGTGCTGCCAGCGTCCCCCAGAAAGTCATACGGCGCATCTCTCCCGCGTGCGCTGCCGCCGCGGGGTGCCGCCGGCTCTGCTCGCCCAGGCGGAACCCGTGGTCGGCTCCTATGGTGGTGGGAAGGACCTTCATCGGGGCGGTCGCATCGAAGGAGGCCAGGATGGAAGAGAAGTACGTCTGGATCACGACGCGCCGCATCAAGCCGGGCAGCCTGGAGGAGTTCGAGCGGGCCTGGCGTCCGCACTCGCACCCCGGCGGCATGAGCCGTGCCTTCGCCTACTGGTCCGACGACGGGCAGGAGATCATGGGCGTGTCCTTCTGGGAATCCCAGAAGTCCTGTGACGCGTGGCGGTCCTCCGACGAAGAGGCGCGCCGACGGGACGCCATGGCACCGTACGTCCTTCAGGAGGAAAATTCCTTCTACCGAGGCCGCGAACTGGCCATCCCTCAGGGCTAGAACGGCAGTGCCGCCGCCTACGTCTCCGGTGGGGTGAGCGGCCCGTGGATGTCGTGTCCGGTAGGCCCGAGGATCTCGTGCGGGCCCTCAGAGCTGTCGGGGTCAGGGACGAGCTGCTGCTCGAGGCGGTGCGGATGACGCCCCGGGCGGAATTCGTGCCGGCCGCTCTGGCGACCTCCGCCTACCAGGACAAGCCCCTGCCCATAGGGCAAGGGCAGGTCACCACGCAGCCGTCGCTGTCCGCCATGATGATCGAGAGCCTTGACCTCGACGGGAGCGAGCACGTCCTGGAAGTCGGTACCGGTCTCGGCTACCAGACCGCCCTGCTCGCCCGACTGGCCGCCGACGTGGTCACCATCGAGACACGGCCCGGCATCGCACGGCAGGCCGGCGAGAATCTCGCCCGACAGGGCGTACGGAACGTGGAGTTGAGGGTCGGAGACGGCACTGAAGGCGTTGCGGACCGCGCCCCGTTCGACGCGGTGGTCGTGTCGGCCGCGTTCCCGGAGGTACCCGCACCGCTGGTGGCGCAGATACGGCCGTCCGGCCGCCTCGTCCAGCCGATGGGCCCGGGCGGGGACGAGCAGGTGGTGTGCTTCGTGCGCACCGCTTCGGGCCTGGAGCAGCGGCGTGTCCTGACCGCGGCCTGCTTCGTACGGCTCCAAGGACGGTACGGCTTTCCACCGGACAATGCGGAAGCCTCCGGGGAATAGCCGGAAGAGAGCGGGCAGTCCGGCCCGACCGCGTTTCCTTCCGACCGGCCAGTCACAACCCACTCAAGGAGTGGCGCGGCCTGGCGATGCGAACCGGCAAACTCGCCATCGCTCCACAGGCCGTGCCCCATATCGCTGGCTTCCTCATCCCGGCGGGCAGGTGAGTGCTGGGGTCCCTGGTCACATGGACGACCTCTCGCAGTTCCTCCGCGCGCGCAACGAGGACGACGACCCCGCCTATGCCTACGTGGCTCACACCTTCGGCGGCGAAGCCCTTCTCGACAGCCACCTGCCCATGCTCGATCTGATCGGCATGCTGGCGCGGGACCACGAAGCCATGGATCCCTCGGACCCCCGCTGGGTCGGCCTTGCCTACGCGCTTCGCGTGCTCTCGCAGTCCTACACCGACCACCCCGACTACCGGGAGGCATGGCGTCCCTAGTGCCGCATCACGCACCGTTCGCCCGTCGGCGATGCGCCGTCCAGGTATTCGCCTCGGCGTGGTCGTGGCCGGAGCGAGCGTGGCTTGGCGCGTGGGCCGTCATGCCATTGCGGTTGGCGGAGCGTCGTCGACGAATCCCAGTCGTCGGTTCATTCCGATGGCCGGGGCGTTGCCGGGGTGATGGATGGTCCGCAGCCAGCGCACGCCGGCAGAGCGTGCGTATTCGATGGCCAGGAGCTTCATGGCCAGCGAGAGTCCCCTTCCGCGATGGCTGGCCAGGACTCCGGTCATCTCGCTGAAAGCGTGTCCTTCCGGGCGGATCGACGTCGCCGCCATGCCGACCCATGACCCACCATCCACGGCGAGGACGACACCTCGGGGGTCATATGTGGGGGTCTCGATGCGCTGGGCGAGGTACTCGTCGAACGTGTGGAACTCGCCCGGCCCCGGGATGTCGGCGGAGCACGTCCTGTTCAGGTCATAGAGTGCGCGTCGATGCCTGGCCGCGTCGCCGACGGCCGCCATGGTCGTGAACTCGACGCCTGCCTGCCGACAGCTCCGAAGGTACAGCTCGAACCGAGCATCGTCGAACACGTCCAGATCAAGCTTGAGTCGAACCCATTCAACGCCCACGAGTACCTCCAGTCCCGGGAACGCCCCGAGCCTACCTGGGGGAGTACGTATCGGGGCGCACGCTGGTTGATGCGCTTCACAGCCAGCCGCGGCGGGCCGCGGCGAGGCTCGCCTGGAAGCGTGTCGACGCCCCGAGGCGTTCCATCAGCCGCTGGATACGCCGCTGAGTCGTCCGCTCGCTCCAGCCCTGGGCGCGGGCGATGGCGGAGTCGGTGAGACCCGAGGCGAGCAGGTTCAGCAGGGACTGGGTCTCCGGGTCGGGCTTCGTCGTGTCGGAGGGCGGGGATTCTGCTTCGGGCCCAGTGGTGGCGGTCCCGTCGGTGTCCCGCAGCGGGACGGCCCGTTCCCACTCCGCCTCGAACAGGGCCTCCAAGGCCGCGAGAAGGGGGGAGCGGTGGATGAGGTAGGCGGCCGACTGTCCCTGGGACGCGAGGCTGAAGGGGACGACGGCCGCCTCACTGTCGCTGATCACGAGCTTCAGGGGCAGTTCGGGGCGTATCCGTGCCTTCTCGCCCGTTCTGATGCTGGAAAGTATGTCGCCCTGCATCCGCCCCGGCCAGGCGGCTGCTTCCCGGTCGTAGACGACCCGATGGGCGATTCCGGCCCGCTGGCGCTGCGTCTGCACGTCCAGGTTGGTGCCGGGCCGGTTGACGTACGGTGGCCGGTCGAACGCACGGACCTGCTCCCGGGCGTCGAGGATCAGCCTGCCGGCCACTCTGCTGAGCTCGTCCCGGTCGGTGAGGAGTTCGACGCCGAGATCCGGATGGGCGACCCGGGTGGCCTCACGGTGCATGTCCATCAAGCGGTGCACCGCGGAGCGGGCCTCGTTGAGCTGCTCCTCCCGTTCCTGGATGAGTGCGGTCACGGCGACATCGGGGGCAGTGGCCGAATAGCGCGGCGGACGTACGGCCGCCTTGGTCGCCAATCTGTCGGCCACGAGCTTCGACAGCAGCCGCCCCACCTTGGCCGAAGGCAGCCCGCAGGCCGCACCGAGCTCCGACGCGGTGCAGCGCGGATGTGCCACCAAGGCCACGTAGACGCGCTCTGTTTCCTCCGTAAGCCCCAGGACGTCAAGTCCCATTGATCCTCCGCCGTGCTCATGGCGGCCTTCGCCACATGGCGAACTTCGGCCGTCCACATTCCCTTGTGTCACCTACGCTGCGGTGACATCTTCCACCACGGGGCTCCTCCGCCGTCAGGTGGTGGCAGCAGTTCGGACCGGCCGTGGACGGCGGCACCACCTCGGACGACGAGGCGCGCGCGAGTGGGACGGGCAGCGCCGAGGCCGCCCGTCCCACCGTGATCAACGGTTCTTCCCACGGCGGCCCGTCAACCGTGAGCCGCTGCGCTCAGGCATTCGGGTCGAAGGGGATGCCGGACGGCATGGAGTGGGCGAGGTGGTAGTTGAAGTCGCTGTCCCTGATCTTGATGGTGGCCGCGCCGAAGTCGGCGCTCATGAGCTTGTCACGGAAGCCGCTCGGGTAGCCGTTCCAGCCCACGAGGCGGGGATAGAACCAACCGCCTGTGGCGTTCTCGGGCGGTTCGTCGTTGTTGTTGGCGAAACGGAAGCAGTGCGTGGAGACGCCGTCTTTGTGATAGACGACCTTCGGATGGGTTCCGTCGAAGCGCACGGAGGAGCGCGGTGCCACCTGGTAGCCGCTGTGCTGGGAGACCGACACGTACTGCACTTCGTTGTTGTTGATCCAGACCACGACGTGCTCCCAGTCGTGGGTGTGGCCGATGGCGGCGGGACCGAGCGTGGCCTGGTCCTTTTCGAAGTAGCTGGCGTACATCACGGCGCACCAGCCGTTGTTGCACTTCTCGCGCGAGTAGGTGTTGGCGTTGGCGAGTTGGGCGTAGTCGTGGCAGTGCCCGTTGACGTCGCCGCCGAGCTTCAGGCCCGGGTTGATGGTGCCGTCGGCGCCGATGGCGGCTGTGGCGTAGCAGCCGTCCTTGTCGTAGTCGTAGGCGGGGGAGAAGCTCTGCTCCAGGCCGTCGGCGTTCTGCGGCAGCAGAGTCAGGACGTTGGCGTTGGCGACAGTCGGAGTCGCAATGATCAGTGCTGCCGCGCCGAGGGCGCTCGCGAGCGCGGACCACCGCCGCCGCGAAGAGCGCCGTGCTCCGGACGACCTCCGTACCAGCCGTCTCCCAGAAGACTTCTGACGGTACATCAGTGCTGAGAACATCGATCCTCGCTGGGATTCGTTCCCCACTCGCCTCGGACTGTCTTGCTGTGCTGGACATCGCATAGACGGCACCGGCAGGTGCAACCGCGTCTGCCCTGTGGTGCCGTTCGACGTCAAATGGCCCAGTTGCGGCCGAAGTTGTTGCGGCGACTGCCGAGGCAGGAGTGCG
Organism: Streptomyces sp. NPDC001156; assembly: GCF_053598275.1. NCBI lineage: Bacteria > Bacillati > Actinomycetota > Actinomycetes > Kitasatosporales > Streptomycetaceae > Streptomyces > Streptomyces sp. NPDC001156. Next base: position 40,283 of record NZ_JBSFJX010000039.1, read on the forward strand.
GATGGATGGGAGGTGATCCTCCCCAGGAGGAGCGCGCGATACCCAAAGGGCGGCTGAACATTACTGCGAGCGCGACTGAACGTGGGGGAACGGCCCGTACCGGCAGGCTCGCGAGAGACTCTGGGTCTGCAGCGGCGCTGACACGAGTTCGAGCCGGGTACCGGCTTGAGCCGGCCCCGGCTTACTGGTCGATGGTGCAGCGACGCTTACAACTCGGCTGCGGCAGCCTCGATTTCACGGCGCGTGTGGTCCATGAGCTCACTCAGCTCGTCCATCTTGGAGTCGAGTTCCGCGGCGCGCGGCGCCACCTGCTGGAGCCACGTCACCGTGGCCAGAGCCAGCTCGACGGCCTCGTGTACCTGACCGTCGCCGAGCAATTCCTCGATCTTGAAGGCGATGCCGCCGAGCGTCTCGTCGTCCGTCTCCGGTACCAGATAACCCTGGAGTCCCGGTGGGTAGGGTGTCCGTTCCCTGGATTCGCGCAGGGCGGTGACGACCGCGGACTCTTCGCTGAATTGGTCCAGGAGCCCGATGAAGACGTACAGCCGCGCCACCAGTCGCGGTCGGCCCGGGTACCGGTCCAGCCACGTCACCAGACCCTGATGACCTTCCAGGTAGTCGATGACCTGCGTCATCGCCCCGGCCAGTGTGTTGGGCAGGGACCAGTGGAACGGCAGCAGCCGTGCCACTTGGTCCGCGAGCGCCGCCTCACGCGGGGCGTCCAGCTTGCCCGTGACGAAGTCACCGATCAGCGCGGTGTCCAAGCCGTAGCCGGTGGGCGTCGACCGGTCCTGCGAGCTGCGGGACGCGTCATGGCGCAGACGCAGGAGCTCGTTCGCGATCTTGCTCAGCAGTTTCTCGTGCATGAACCCTTCGAGCAGGTCATACGCTGCTCTTCCCTTCGCGTGGAAGTTCGTCCTGGCCGCAAGCTGCGCGGTGCGCGTTCGAGGCAAGCAGGTGCCCGGAGCCCGTACCTCTACGGTTCCACTCGAGGCGAGGGAGTGCGTGCTGGCTGGTCCAAGCGGGTTACGAAGGATGCCCGTCCGCCGACGGCTACCGCTTCCGTCGAGGCTCGGTCACCCCTGTCGACGCTTCGCCGCGTGGTAGGTGGAGCGTCCCCACACCAGCAGTGCGGATGCCACGGCCCAGGCGGCGAGAGTCGCCAGGGGAGCGATGGCGTGGGCTCCGTCGAAGTAGCTCAGGTCGGTGATCGCGCGCACGGCCGCTCCTGGAGGCAGAACGGCTGAGACCGCGTGCGCGACGCTGGGGAGCAGATCCGCTCCGATGGTTGCCCCGCTCGTTGCGTTGCCGACCGTGAGCAGCAGAAGCGTGGCCACGGGGATACCCACCGGGCCGAGATAGGTCCCGAGGAGTTTGGTGGTGAAGGCCGCGGCAGCAGACAGCAGCGCCAGGGTCACCGCCAGCAGAGCGAAGGGAGCAGGTACCGCGCCCAGGACCGGCCCGGCCAGCGTGGCGGCGACGATGCCGGCGGCCACCGCGAAGCACGCCATCAGGGTGAAACGGTGCCGGAGATGCAGGAGCTGGGACAGCCCGAGGACACTTTGCGCCAGGGCGAAGCCGGAGAGGGTGACGCCGAAGGCGACGTAGAAACCTGCCAGGCCCCGGCTGTCGTAGCGGGCCAGCGGCACGGCATCGGTCATCTTCACGGTCTTGCCCGCGCCGTGAGCATAGGCGGACACCAGACTCTCCACGGCGCTGGTGGTGGACAGCCCGTTGGCCCCGGCGACCCTGAGGGACAGACCGCCTCGTCCCCGCTTGGTCACCACCGCGACGACGTCCCGGTGCTTCAGCGCATGGTCCGCCGCAGCGGTGTCCGGCTCCGAACGGATGTCGATGCTGTCGCCGAGGGCGTGCTGGATCTGCGTGGACAGGTGGCTGCCGACCACGGCGACCGGGAGGTGACGTGGCTTCGGAGCGCGTGCCAGCCCCACGTAGCAGCTGATGAAGGCCGAAACCACGATCAGCCCGATCAGAGACGGCTGCAACCAAGCCCGGACGGGTGTCCGCTTGGCCGACGGCTCCTGGGGCGGGTGGACGGCCGTGCTGTCGTGCAGTTCAGCGGTGGAACCGGGCTGCATGGGGATTTCCTTGAGTCTCGAGGCTGGACCGGTGGTAGCGGGACACTCGACAGCTCACCTTTGAGCCCTGAGCAACATGACCATGCGAGGTTAGCCTATGTCTGACTGGTGCTCCGAACATGAGCCAGCAGAGTGATCGGTCACGGCTCGGCACGCGGAGTGTGCAGAGAGGACTGGCCGAGTAAACAGGCCGTTCATACGGCGAGCCGGAGACGAACGCGTCGCGCTCGGCCTTCTAGGCCAACATTGGCAATGTATTAACGCTTGCTTCGCCGATTCATTCGAGCGAAAGGCAGTTCGCCAACCCCGGACTGTTCAGTGACGATCCGGGGCTCGGCGTCGATGTCGCAGTCGGCGGTGAGGGAGAGCGGCCTGGATCAATGGTCGTGGTGGTGGCCGTGGCCGTGATCGTCCCGGTGGTCATGGCCCACGGGGCGTTCTGACAGGGCTTGGGTCCGTGCGGTGACCTCGTCCGTGGACACCGCGCACAGGCCGACAAGCACGTCCTCGAGGGCAGCCAGCCACAGCTGGTAGTAGTTGTAGGGCTCGTCCTGCGCCGCCGTGGTCTCCCATGCTCTGATCCGGGCGATCAGCGCGGCCTGGAAGTCCGGCCAGGTGAACGCGCCCGCCTCGTACAGGCTGACGGCCATGCCGAAGGCGCGGCTCTCCCAGGGTTCGGCGAACACCAGCTCGCCGTTGGCGCGGGGCGGTGCGGCGGGGCCCTCGATCTCCAGTGGCGCGCTCATGATGCTGTCACCTTGGCCACGCCGACCATCGCGTCCCGGGTCACCAGCGGCACGAGTTCTTCCTCGGTCAGGTGCTCGGTGCCGGCCGGACGCTCGGGCAGGACCAGCCAGCGCACCTCGCTGGTGGAGTCGTGGACGGTGATCCGTACGTCGTCGTCGAGTTCGAGTCCCATCTCGGACAAGACCGTGCGGGGCTCCTTGACCACGCGCGAGCGGTAGGCGGGGTCCTTGTACCAGCTCGGCGGCAGGCCGAGGACCGGCCACGGGTAGCACGAGCACAGCGTGCAGACCACGACGTTGTGAGTGGTGGGGGTGTTCTCCACGACGACGATGTGCTCGCCCTGCGCACCGGAGAAGCCCAGTTCCTTGATGGCGGCGGTGCCGTCCTGGAGCAGCCGTCGCCGGTAGTCCGGGTCGGTCCAGGCCCTGGCGACGACCTTGGCGCCGTTGAGCGGGCCCACGTTGGTCTCGTACTCGGTGATGATCCCGTTCATCACCTTGGGGTCGATCAGGCCCCGCTCGGTGAGCAGTTGCTCGAGCGCCTCGGTGCGCAGTGCGACCGGAAGGCGCTCGCCGGATCCGGCGGTGGTGGTCATGAGGTGGTCTCCAGGTAGCTTTCGTACATTTCCGCGGTGATCGAGAAGGGTTCGACGTCGGCGCCCCACAGTTCGCGTGAGTCGAATCGCACCGAGTAGACGTGCTGCGGGTTCTCGCCCTGGAAGTGGGCGTTGGTGTCCGGCAGTACGGCGGCGGGCTGGATGGCGTCGACGACACCGATGTGTCCGCGCGCGTAGCCGGGCAGTCGGGTGTGCCCGGGCGGCGACATGTCCTTGGCCCGTACACGCTCGCCGACGGCGAAGACCGGGGCGGTGTCCACGGTGCGCAGTGAGCCCTCGGCGGTCGGGGCGTAGTCGGGCCTGGCGGGCTCCGGGATCGCCGGCTCCTCGACATGTTCGCCGCGGAGATTGCGGGCGCGGGCGTCGATCGCTCCCGGCGCCAGGATGGAGCGTTCGGTGAGCATCAGCTCCGCGCCGTTGAGCCAGCGCCCGTAGTAGCCGTCCTCGAGGTACGCGGCCCGGCCCAGGCGCTCGTGCGCGTGCCTGAAGGCGTCCGCGTTCACGCCGCCGCACGCAACGCGGCTGGAGAGGATCCCCAGCGCGAAGGCTCGGCGCTGCCACGGTTCCTCGAAGACCGGTTCATCAGGCCTCGGCGGGTGAACGGGGCCCCATCCCGGGGTTCCTCCCATGTCGGCAATACCATCCACGGCACAACCTCGCATATGAGATCAATACGGAAAGAGCTACTCGAAATCGTATTCAGTCAGACGCGTCCGGCTCCACGTCGGCGACCGGCTGCAAGCCCGCCGAACGGAGTGCCCTGCATCCAGGGATCCGCCGGTCTGCCGCCCTTGTGTCGGAGCCCGGAGGGAGACGTCAAGACAGGACGGGCGCTTACGAGCATATGCGCGTATTGATGGGACGGCAAGGCCGGATTGTTGAGGCGGCCGCGCATTCGTCGCGGCCTCGCGCGGGGTGCTCGTGTCCGCAAGGGGTGATATCGCAGGGCTCGCCCATCGGCGGCAGGCCGGCCGCCCCTTCAATTTGCGAGCACGTACTCCTATCATGGGTGCGAGAGCCCTGGAGGAGACCATGCCCACTACGCCGACGGACCTCGCCGACACCTGCAACAACCTGGCACTGCGCAAAGCGTCCCGGTATCTCGGCGCGACCTATGACAAGGCCCTGGCGCCGGTCGGCCTTCGTGCGACGCAGTTCAGCATCCTGCAGAAGCTCAGTGCGGCGGGCGAAATGACGATCACCAGCCTCGCTGAGGGGATCGCCATGGACCGCACCACGATGGCCTCCAACCTCAAGCCGCTCGCGCGCGAGGGTCTGGTGACCGTCGAGCCGTCGGCAGCCGACCGCCGCGCGCGGATCGTCACGATCACACCGGACGGCGTCTCCCGCATGAAAGCGGCGCTGCCGCTGTGGCGCGCCGTCCAAGCCCGGTTCGAGGAGAGCTTCGGAGCCGGCGACGCAGCCCAGCTGCGCGCCTCTCTGGAAGCCGTCCTCGGCACCGGCTTCCAGCCCTGGGCCGAGTGACGACACGCTCGCTCCGAGCGGTACGGGGAGCAAGCCGGGGCCGTCCGGACGTCACCGGGCCCGAGAACGTCCGATCGGCCGGCGGTAGGTCCGACCGTCATGCACCGACCGCGGCCATCGGCCGCCTGGAGCGACGGTCTCGGCACGACGCGTGCCGGCGGCTACGGACGGGACGCGTCACGGCTCGTCCAGCGGGATGCGCATGTCCAGTGACACCGTCTTGCCCCGCCCGTTGGGGGAGCTGTTCCACGGTCCGGCCAGGGCCTCGACGATGAGGAGACCGCGGCCGTGCTCGGCTGCCGAGTTCTCCCCTTCGGTGAGCGCCAGGTGCGAGGGGATGGGCGGGTTGCTGTCGGAGTCCCTCACCTCCAGCCGGACATGATCCGCGAAGGCCCGCAGCCGGACGTCCACGTCGCTGTCCGCGTGGATGAGCGCGTTGGTGACGACCTCGGACGCGATGAGCTGTAGGTCGTCGGAGATGCCCGACAGCCCCCAGGAGGACAGCCGGTCGACCACGAAGCCGCGGGCCGTCTTGACTCCCTGCAGGTCGCGGCGGGGGATCTGCAGATGCCCCGTTCGGGGCGCACCCTCGCCGACAGCACCTTCATAGCGGGCCAGGAGCAGCACGGCGTCGTCCCGGCGGTGCTGGGGGCCGAGATCCTCGACGATGAGGTGGTCGGCCAGTTGTTCCAGATCGGCCCCGGCTGCGTGGCTGCCCGAGCGGAGCATTGCTCGCGCACCGGATCCCGGGTCGCTCGCGTGCCAGTCGACCAGACCGTCGGAGTAGAGCATCACGACGGATCCGGGCTCAAGGACGTGCTCACGCCCCCAGTAAGCATCCGGCACCCTGACGCCCAGGGGTACGTTCGAGGGTGCCTCCAGGGTGCGGATACTCCCGTCGGGGCCGCGTACCAGCGGTTCGGGATGGCCGGCCAGGGCGACCTCGGCCATGCCGTCGGTCGTGTCCAGGGAGACGACGCAGCAGGTCACAAGCAGGTCCGTACCCAGTTCGGTGAGCAACCTGCCGGTACGGTCGATCACCGCCGCGGGGCGATGTCCTTCGGTCGCATAGGCGGCGACCGCAGTGCGCACCTGGCCCATCACGGCGGCGCTCTCCATGGCGTGGCCTTCCACGTCGCCGACGACCAGCACCATCCGTTCACCCGGCAGTTTGATCACGTCGTACCAGTCACCACCCACCATGGACGTGGCTGTGGCAGGTCGGTAACGCGCTGTGGTGGTCAGTCCGGGCAGCTCGGAGAGCGTGGAGGGAAGAAGCGTCCTTTGGAGGTATTCGGCTACTTTATGCTGCCTCTCACTCAGTTCGACGCGTTCCAAGGCCGCGCCCAGCATTTCCGCCATCATGGTCAGGACCGCCCTTTCCTCGGGCGGGAAGCCGCGGGGCCCTTGAAAAGTCAGACAGAAGGCGCCGACGACGTTCCTGCTCGCGACGAGAGGGAGGTCGGTGGCCTTCCGGCATCCGATGAGAGGCAGGTACGCCTCGGATTGGACGTCGCGGTCGGACCTCCCGGAGTGGGCCGGCCGCGCACAGATGAACAGCGGGCGCCCTCGGACCGCCTCCGCTGCCGGGATACTGGAGTCCAACCGGGCGCCGTGGAGGCTCTTGACCAGGCCGCACGAGGCCCCGCTGTGTCCGAGGACCCAGAGGCGGTCCTCGGACGCCGAGGTCAGGACCAGGGCCTGGGCGTCGAACGGGTCCATGACGCAGTACTGGGCTGCCGCGACGATGTCATCCATGGTCGTGATCTGGTTCAGCAGGTCGGCGAGTCGCCGCAGCGGATACATGAGGCTCATGCCCCCGGAGCCGGGGACGTCGGCCACTCCCCAGCCCGGCGCGCAGACGTTCGTGTCCACATCGGTCCCGGCCGGTACGAGCACCGGCATCGGACCGGGCTTGATCTCCGCCCCACTCGCGGCGAGCTTGGCGAGGGCCGTCGCAAGCTCGCTCCCTATCTGCTGCAAGCGCGATCGGTCATGCTCCTGGTAGTCGCCCTGTTCCTCCGTCCGAAGGACGGTGAGGGCACCGAAGCGCTGGTCGGCGGCGATGACGGGGGCCGCGAGGGCGACGTACGGATAGGGCGGCACATGCTGTTCATGGCCCGCTTCTACCTGATACGGATCGGCCAGGATCTCCACACGTCCCGAGGTCAGGGCGCGTGCCGAGGCGTAGGGCGCGTCCAGCTCCATCCGTCCCGGAAGTGTGAACAGGGAGGGGGGACCGCCCACGATGAGCGCGACTCGGATCTCGGTGGCGTCCTCGTCGAGGAGGTACACCCCTGCCGCCACCGCGTTCAATCGGCAGAGAGCCTCGCGGACGGCGCAGTGCAAGACCGCCGTGAGATCCGGGCCCAGAGCGGACCGGCATCTACGGCGGCGTTGTCCGACGGCGCTGCTGTTCGTCACAGAACGGCTCCCTAAAGCGCGAGTATAAATTGAGCGGTGATCTGTCGCTCCCGCGCGCCGGGGCACTGTTCGGCGGGACCCATGCGTGCTCTCAGCCTGTGCCGGCCCGGCCGGCCGCATGCTTCCAGCGGTGCTCGACTTTCGCGATGCGCCAGTAACCCACTGCGCATGCCCACACGAGCACGAAGACTCCGACGATCACGAAGCCGACATTGTTGAGATCGACCGCGGAGATCTCGCCGGTGATCGGGTCGGTCAAGCCGAGCTGGTCGTGCAGGGAGCCGATCAGCTCGATCGTGCCGATCAGAAACGCGACGGCGATGGAGAGGCCGGTGATGGTGAGGTTGTAGTAGACCTTGCGGACCGGGTTCGAGAAAGCCCAGTGGTACGCAAAATTCATGAACGTCCCGTCCAGGGTGTCGAACAAGCTCATCCCGGCGGCGAACAGCAGCGGCAGGCATACGATCGCGTACCACGGCAGCCCGGCTGCGGCGCCGGAGCCGGCCATCACCATCAGCGTGACCTCGGTGGCGGTGTCGAACCCGATTCCGAAGAGCAGCCCGACCGGGTACATCTGACCAGGGCGGGAGACGGACCGGGTGAGCCGGCCCAGGACGCGGTTCATGAATCCGCGGTTGTCGAGGTGCTTGGTCAGCTCGTGCTCGTCGAACTCGCCTGTGCGCATCGCCTTGAACGCCCGCCAGATCCCGGCGAGGGCGAGCACATTGAGCGCGGCGATCAGGTACAGGAAGCCGCCCGAGGCCAGCGTGCCGACCACCCCCAGATGGCGGCGAGTGCTGGAGTCGTCGTTGGTCAGCGTCGTCGTCAGCCGTGTACCCGCGGCGATCCCGGCGGCCAGTAGTGCCACGACGGTGGAATGGCCCAGCGCGAACCAGAAGCCGACGGAGACGGGGCGCTTGCCGTCGGCCATGAGCTTGCGGGTGGTGTTGTCGATCGCGGCGATGTGGTCGGCATCGAACGCATGCCGTACGCCGAGCGTGTAGGCGGTCACGCCGAGCCCGAGACCGAAGACCTCACCGCCGACCTTGTAATGATGTGGGGCCACGAGCGTGGCCAGGATGCCGAACGCCACCAGGTGCAGCGCTGCGATCACTGCCAGCAGCCCACCAGTGCGCCACCAGTCCCGGCGCTCCCAGCGAGGGATCGGCACGGCTGATATCGCGCGGGGAAGGACAGCGGTCGGGTAGGGGTTTTCGGGCAGAGTCATCTAGGACCAGCCTCTCCAGCGCCTCATGGATGGATTTCGTGCGGTGCCGTGGCCGGTCTCCTGGCTGACGGGGAAGTCGTGTGCGCTGCCGGCCCGGCTCTCGGGGCCGCCCTGCCCCATCCCGCACTTAGGAGCATATGCCCCTAAGTGTCGATGAGCGCAGCCTGCGGTCCCCAAAGGGAGCTGAGTCACAGTGTCGAGTCCCGCGCCCCTCTTCCCGCGGGAACGGAAGTCAGCGCTCGTCCAACTCCGAACCCTGGAGGAGTCCGAGCTGCCCGAGGGCGTACAGCCGTACTCCTCGGTGTGTGCGGGGGCACGGCCATCGGCGGAGGTGCTCTTGGTGACTACCCCGCCGTCACAGCGGCGGCCGGCCATGTCGTGCCGGGGGGGTCGCGCCTACGAGGCGTTCTCGGCCCGCTGCCGTGCCCTGTAGGCCCACAGGTTCGCCGCGTTGCCGCAGACCTTGACGTCGTGCCAGACCCCGCTGTTGCTTTTCGACCGGTCGAAGAACGCGGTGCCGCACCGGTCGTTGCGGTACACCTTCAACCGCGGCCAGGTACAGGCCTGTTGGGCTTCGAAGATCTCGATCAGGGCCAGGGGTGCGACCCGCCGCCACCCGGTGCCACGCGGTTCCAGGTGGACCTCTCCGTTCCCGCCGAGCCGCATGGCGATGGCCGCCCTGTGCAGCGGGTGAAGTGCGGCGTCGCGGCCCTGTCCGGTGGCCCGGCGCGGATCGTCCCGGAAGGCTCGCAGCTCCTCCTGGTCCTGAGGAGGCGAGCTCGATGCCGGCTGTGGGAGTGCCGGTGACCCGGCTGCACTCGGGCAGCGCCTGGTCGAGTCAGGCCTGAGCCTCGGCGGGATCCGCCAGGAGGTCGGCCGTGCGGGGCTTGCCGGCGGAGATCGTGGGCCAGGGCCCTTCTCCTGCGGTGACCGGACCGGTCAGAAATGGAGAAGCCAAGGTCACCCGGCCGCGTCTAGCCTGACCGCCATGGGCATCACCGTTCACTGGACCTTCCTGCCGCATGACGACCCCGACGCATCCGCGGCCTTCCAGCGAGGGTGAAGGCGAAGTCCGCGAGATCGACGCGCTGCCGGCAGGCGTGGGGGGTGAGGTCCGTGGCGCAATCCGCTGCGATGTGCGTGAGCCGGCCACGTGCCGCTGGTTCCGTCCGCATCCTCCCCCGCCGCATCCAGGCTGGGATGCCCGTCCGTCGGCTGCTGCACGATGGCAGCCGGCCGGTCGGACGTCTGGCCGGCGCGCTCCGCACGGCCGCGGTCCAAAGGCTCGACGGGCCGAAGCGGCGAGGCCGCCTTGGCGCCTTCGCCGGGCGCGACCCAGGACGACGTCAGCCGGTCGGGAGCCGCACCACGCCGGTCGACACCGCCGATAAGGTAGACAGCCGACAGATGGAGACACGATGAGCATGGCCACGAGGACCGACACGCAATCGCCTGCGCCGTACGTTGCCGACAGTCACGATCTGATCCGCGTGCACGGCGCGCGCGAGAACAACCTCAAGGACGTCAGCATCGAGATCCCGAAGCGACGGCTGACGGTCTTCACCGGCGTCTCCGGTTCGGGCAAGAGCTCATTGGTGTTCGACACCATCGCCGCCGAGTCGCAGCGGCTGATCAACGAGACGTACAGCGCCTTTGTGCAGGGCTTCATGCCGACGCTGTCGCGACCCGAGGTGGACGTCCTCGACGGGCTGACGACCGCGATCATCGTCGACCAGCAGCGGATGGGGGCCGACCCGCGATCCACGGTCGGTACCGCCACCGACGCCAACGCCATGCTGCGCATCCTCTTCAGCCGGCTCGGACAGCCCCACATCGGCCCGCCGAGCGCCTACGCCTTCAACGTCCCCTCGGTCCGGGCCAGCGGTGCGATCACGGTCGAGCGCGGTGACAAGAAGGCGGTGAAGGCGACCTTCACCCGCACCGGCGGCATGTGTCCCCGCTGCGAGGGCCGGGGTTCGGTCACCGATCTCGACCTCACCCAGCTCTTCGACGACTCCAAGTCGCTCAACGGGGGCGCGATCACCGTCCCCGGCTACAAGTCGGGCGGCTGGAACTACCGGCTCTACAGCGAGTCGGGCCTCTACGACGCGGACAAGCCGATCCGCGAGTACACGAAGAAGGAACTGCACGACTTCCTCCACCGCGAGCCGACCAGGATGAAGATCGCGGGGATCAACATGACCTACGAGGGTCTGATCCCGCGGATCCAAAAGTCGATGCTCTCCAAGGACCGGGAGGCGATGCAGCCGCACATCCGGGAGTTCGTGGACCGGGCGGTCACGTTCACCACCTGCCCGGAGTGCGAGGGGACCCGGCTCAGCGAGGGAGCCCGGTCGTCGAAGATCAAGGGGATCAGCATCGCCGACGCATGTGCGATGCAGATCAGCGACCTGGCCGAATGGGTCCGCGGGCTCGACGATCCGTCGGTGGCGCCGCTGCTCACCGCGCTGCAGCACACGCTCGAGTCGTTCGTGGAGATCGGGCTCGGTTACCTCTCGCTCGACCGGCCCGCGGGCACGCTGTCGGGTGGTGAGGCACAGCGCGTCAAGATGATCCGTCACCTCGGCTCCTCGCTCACCGACGTGACCTATGTCTTCGACGAGCCCACCACCGGCCTGCACCCCCATGACATCCAGCGGATGAACGACCTGCTGCTGCGGCTGCGGGACAAGGGCAACACGGTGCTCGTCGTGGAGCACAAGCCCGAGGTCATCGCGATCGCGGACCACGTCGTCGACCTCGGCCCCGGCGCCGGTACGGCGGGCGGCACCGTCTGCTTCGAAGGCACCGTCGAGGGCCTGCGGGTCGGCGGCACCATCACCGGCCGCCACTTCGACGACCGGGCCTCCCTCAAGGAGACGGTGCGCAAGTCCACCGGCACGCTGGAGATCCGCGGCGCGGCGACACACAACCTGCAAGGTGTCGACGTCGACGTCCCGCTCGGGGTGCTGGCCGTCGTCACCGGTGTCGCCGGGTCCGGCAAGAGCTCGCTCGTCCATGGGTCCATCCCCGCCGGCGCGGGCGTGATCTCGGTCGACCAGAGCCCGATCCGGGGCTCGCGGCGGAGCAACCCGGCGACGTACACCGGACTGCTCGAACCGATCCGCAAGGCGTTCGCGAAGGCCAACGGCGTCAAGCCGGCGCTGTTCAGTGCCAACTCCGAGGGCGCCTGCCCCACGTGCAACGGCGCCGGTGTCGTCTACACCGACCTGGCGATGATGGCCGGTGTCGCCTCCACCTGCGAGGACTGCGAGGGGAAGCGCTTCGAGGCCTCGGTCCTGGACTTCCACCTCGGCGGTCGCGACATCAGCGAGGTGCTGGCCATGCCGGTGACGGAGGCCGAGGAGTTCTTCCGCGCCGGCGAGGCGCACACGCCGGCCGCGCACCGCATTCTCGAGCGACTTGTTGACGTCGGGCTCGGCTACCTCGCCATCGGCCAGCCGCTCACGACGCTGTCCGGCGGCGAGCGGCAGCGGCTCAAGCTGGCCACTCATATGGCCGACAAGGGTGGCGTCTACGTCCTCGACGAGCCGACCGCCGGTCTGCATCTCGCCGACGTCGAGCAGCTGCTCGGCCTGCTCGACCGGCTCGTCGACTCCGGCAAGTCGGTCATCGTCGTCGAACACCACCAGGCGGTCATGGCGCACGCCGACTGGATCATCGACCTCGGTCCCGGCGCAGGCCACGACGGCGGGCGGATCGTCTTCGAGGGCACACCCGCCGACCTCGTCGCCGCCCGCTCAACCCTCACGGGCGAGCACCTCGCGGCCTACGTCGGCGCCTGACCCGGTTCGTTGAGGACGCGGTGAGACGAGTCCGTTCATCCGCTCGGACTCGTCTCGCTCACGGAGCCGAACCCACTGCGGTGCGCCGGGCGCGGTGGCTCTCTGGATGCTGGTCACCGTTCGGCGGGCGTATGGTCCCTGTATGGGCGGCGCCGACGTGCCCGTAGTGGCTGACGCGGTGCTGCGAGCCGGGGCCGACGGGCCCTGGGCACCACCGCCGGGCATGCGTCCCGGCAGGTCGGTAGGGTGCGCGGCTTCGGTGGCAGCAGGCCGCCCAGGTGCGTACGACGATGACGCAGGCAGCCGCAGATCCGGTGCAGAGAGGCAGGCCGCGGCGCTGCCGGCGTCTGTCATAAGGCCGCAGCAGGCCGGGGAGGCTGCCGGCCCATGGTTCCGCGCCGACCACGCGGCTTCCTGCCGACTGGTCGGCAGGGAGCCGACAGGGCGGAGTGCGACGCCGGTCCGGGCCTGAGCGCCCGGCCGCCCTGGGGTTCAGTCCGGCCCAGGACCGTTCAGGTTTCAGGAGGGCGGTGAAGAGGTGTGCAACGACTTACCGCCCCTGGTTCCGTCTCGGGTTGGGCAGACCTGGACGGTCTCCTGCGCCGCCTCGTGCAGGATGCCGGTCCCTCGGGCGGCATGCTGTTCCTCCTGCCGCCGGGGGAGCAGGTGCTGCAGTTGGCGATGGTGTACGGGTCCTCCTGGCACATTGTCGCCCCCTGGGCGCGGATCGGGGTGGACGAGGCGATCCCGGCAGCCGAGGCGGCACGCGAGCGGCGTCTGGTGTGGGTAGGCAGCCCGGAGGAGCTGGCCACTCACTACCCGAGGCTCCGTTTCGTGGTGCCGCACGACCACGTTGTGGCGGCCGCGCCCATCATCACCGGCGATGCCGTGTGGGGTACGGCGTGTCTGCTGTGGCCCGCCTGGCACCCCCCGCGGCTTGGCCCGGACGAACGCGAGGCGCTCGATGTCTTCTGCCGCCAGGCGGGCCCGCTGCTTCAGCGGGCGGCCGCCCGCAGCTGCCCCCTTCTGCCGACGGCCGAGCCGCGGGTGCTGGAACCGGTGCGCTCCTGTATCCCGGACCGGGCCGAAGCCCTGGCCGCCCATGCCTTCGCTGCCCGCCTGCCTGGGGCGCTCTCGATGGATCTGGACGGCCGGATCACCTACCTCAGCGAGGCAGCCGCCGACCTGCTCGGTGACGGCGTAGCCTCCGGCCTGCTGGGCGTACGCCCGTGGGAGCATCTTCGCTGGCTCAGCGATCCCACCTTCGAGGATCGTTTCCGTGCCGCGGTCATCAGCCGCCGGCCCACCGCCTTCACCGCCCTGCGCCCACCGGATCGGCGGTTGTCCTTCCACCTCTACCCCGACGCCTTCGGCGTCAGCATCGACATCGCTCCTCTCCCGCACGATCCGGCCACCGCGCCCGAGACGTCCACCCAGCCGCCCGCGGGGCCGGCCGGGGCTGCGGCGCTGTACCACCTCATGCACCTGGCGGCGACCCTCACCGAGACGGTGGGGGTCAAGGACGTGGCCGACAGGGTCGCCGATCAGCTTGTGCCCGGTTTCGGTGCTCAGGGCCTGGCCCTGATGACGGTGGACGACGGACGACTGCGGATCGCCAGCCACCGCGGATACAGCCGCGCGTTCGCGGCCCGCTTCGACGGCGAGTCGCTGACCTCGCACACACCACGCGTACGGGCGCTGACGACAGGGACCCCGATCTTCTTCTCCAGCTTCGCCGAGTTCCAGCGCGCCTACCCCGGAGCCGTCCGCTACGGCGACAGGAACGCGTGGGCGTTTCTGCCGCTGATCACCTCCAGTCGTCCCATCGGCCTTTTGTTTCTGTCCTACGACCGGCCCCGGCACTTCCCTCCGGCCGAACGGACGATCCTGATCTCGCTGACCGGCCTGATCGCCCAGGCCCTGGACCGGGCCCGTCTCTACGACGCCAAGCACACGCTCGCCTGCACTCTGCAAAAGGGCCTGCTGCCGCAGAAACTGCCCCGGATCCCCGGTCTGCAGGTCGCCGCCCGCTACCTCGCCGCCGATCAGGGCATGGACATCGGCGGCGACTTCTACGACCTGATACGCGGCGACGACACCAACGCCTACGCGGTCATCGGCGACGTCCAGGGGCACGACGTGCAGGCCGCCGCCCTCATGGGGCAACTCCGCACCGCCGTCCATGCCCACGCCGCGGTCGGTATGGAGCCCGGCGCCCTCATGACCAGCACGAACCGGCTCCTGTGCGATCTCAACCCTGGACTCTTCGCCAGCTGCATGTACGCCCACCTCGACCTGACCCGGCACTGTGCCCGACTGGCCGTCGCCGGACACCCCCCGCCGCTGCTCCGCCACCCCGGCGGCCGCACCGAAACCCTCATGCTGCAGCCCGGCCCGCTCCTCGGCATCACCCCGGATGCCGACTACCCCACTGCCGACATCCCGCTGCCCTCGGGCACCACCCTCGCCATGTACACCGACGGTCTCGTCGAGGCCCCGGGGATCGACATCGACCACGCCATCGCCGGCCTCGCCGATCAATTGGCCCGCGCCCGCGACGGCGACAGCATGGAGACTCTCATCGAGGCACTCCTCCATCGGGCGGCACAGACCATCACCCCCACCGACGACATCGCCCTGCTCCTCATACACACCACGACGTGATCCGCGGGCCGCGGAACTCGCCCCGTGTTCAAGTGAGTTTCCTGCCGCCTCCCGGGCGGCGCGCGTGTGGCCCGCTGCACCATCCGGCGGCGGTCGTGGCCGTTCCCGGGGCGCTCGTTCGGAGTTGTCCGGGCGGGGGGGCTCCGATCGGCCGCCGCTGCGGCGTACCGTGCCCGCATGGAGCAGCGAGAGATCATGCAGCGAGTGGTCGGCATCCTGACTGAAGCGTTGGAGATGCGGCGCCAAGCCCGCGAGAATCCCGACGGTGGGCTGATGCAGAGCGAAGCGGTCTCTTTGCTGCTCGAGGAGATGCTGCCGAGGATCGAAGTGCCTGCCGAAGCGAGCGCCCAGGAGGTCGCAGGGGCCGTCAGCCGGGAACTCGGGCCTGCCATCGTGCAGATCGCCTCGGCATTCGCGCTCGCTTTCGTGCAGCTCGCCGAGCTTCACGATCAAGGGCGTACGGACGTGAGTTCGGCGGACGTCCTGCAGTCGATCTCTCTGCACTTCGAGACCGGCGCGGACACGTAAAGCCGCCTTGGCTGCGGGTCAGATGAGCGCCTCACCAGCGCCCGCTTCCACAGATCCACCGGGACGCGCGGTCACTGGATCGTCGGAAACACCGTCAGCTGATGCTCACGGGCTGGTCCGATCGGCCGACATCTTCGCCGTCGGCCAAGCTGAGCCGATCGCCGTACTCCGTGATCATCAGCTTGGACAACCAACCCATGCCCGGCTCTGGCCGGAGCCGTCTTGTGATTCTCCCGACGGAAGATCAGGCTGGGCCCATGACCGATGACAAGTTGTCAGGCGGCGACGGTGCCGGGGAAGTGTCCGCAGCTGACATGAGGGCTTCACACGCCGACCGGGACCAGGTCGTGGAGATCCTCCGCGATGCCGCGGGTGACGGTCGGCTGACGTTGGAGGAGCTCGACGAGCGCGTAGAGGCGGCGCTGAGCGCGCGCACCATCGGCGAACTGGCCGGGTTGACCCGCGATCTGCCGATCTCTCCTTCTCCCGCCGACTCGAGCACGCGGTCGACGGACGTGGTGGAGATCAACCAGCGATTCGACACCCTGCACCGGACCGGCTCCTGGGTGGTCCCGCGCCGGATGGACATCCGGATGGTCGGAGGTGACGTCAAACTCGACTTCACCGAGGCGGTGATCGGTCAGGACACCCTCGATATCGATGTCGACCTGAGTATCGGCGGAGATCTGGTGATCGTGACCAAGCCGGGCATCGTGGTGGTGACCGATGAACTGAACGTACGGGTGGGCGAGGTCAAGGTCCGCACGACCAGTGCCGGAGCGGATGTGCCCGTCGTGCTCCGGGTGAACGTGACCGGCCGGCTGCGCGGCGGTGACGTGGTGGTCAGGTACCCGAGGCGGACGCTCGCGCAGTGGATGCGCGGAGAAAGCCCGGTCTGAGACGCCGCACAGGGCAGGGCTCCTCGCCACCTCCTGACCAGCAACGTGCCGCTGCGCCGGCGCATGTCGGCCGGGGAGCGATGCAGGAAGGCCGGCTGCGGGAGAACTCTCCGGCTTGAAGCGGCGGGGACGGGAAATGGGGCAGCGCCCGCGCCATTCCCCGTCCCTCGCGAGTCAGAGAGGCCTCAGTCCCGGTCGGAGGGCCGGCCGGTGAGGTACTCCTGGAAGAAGGGCGCGGCCTCGGCCACGGCGCGGTCCACGTACTTGGGCACGTCGTAGAAGTCCATGTGGGTGCCGCCGTCGACGACCACGAGCCTCTTGGGGCCGCGCACCCGAGAGTGCAACTCGGTGGTGTGCCAGAGCGAGCCCGCGTCACTGCCGGCCACCATGAGGACCGGGTGGGTGAGCCAGTCCTCCACCAGGCGGAAGGCATCGAAAGCGAAGATCTTGGAGATGCTCTTGGCGAAGATCTTCTGGTTCTTCGCGTTCGGGTGCTGAGCGCGCGGAGTCAGGTAGTAGTCGTGCGCCTCGACCAGGTCGCGCGGGGTGTTCTCGTCGGTCTCCCACGGGACGTAGGGGATCAAGGCGACCTCGGCGCCCTTCGCCTCGGCGGTCCGCTGCCGAGAGGCAGCCTGAAGCGTCGGCACGGCGGCGGAGCCGGGGTCGCTGCCTAATCAGCCCTTGCGGTACGAGGTGCCGATGTTGAGGCCGCTGACCGTGGCGACCGCCTTGATGCGGTGATCGGTCATCGTGGCGTTGACGGCGTAACCGCCGCCGGCGCAGATGCCGAGGACTCCGATGCGCTCCGTGTCGACGTAGCCGAGCGTCTGGAGGTAGTCCACCGCGGCGCGCACGTCCTCGACCCGGGCCGGCGGGTCCTCCAGGTGGTGCGGTTCACCACCGCTCTCGCCCTGGTGGGAGGCGTCGAAGGCGAGCGCGACAAAGCCCTGATCCGCAAGCCTGCTCGCGTACAGGCCCGCGGTCTGCTCCTTCACGCCACCGCCGGGGTGGACGGTGACGATCGCGGCGTAACTGCCCTGGGGGTCGAAGTCCGCCGGAAGGCAGAGGTCGCCCGCCACGGTGATCGGGCCGTTGAGGAAGGTGACGGCGTCCACTGGTCGTTCCCTGCTGTCGTTGCGGTGAAGGGCCCGGCCGGTCGGCTAGAGCCCGTATGTCCAGGCTGCGCCGCCTTTCGCCGGTGTGGGAGAGCCTGCTTGTCGGGGGTACCAGCAATACCCCCTTCACTCGGCGGAACGAACGCCACCAGGACGGCGCCGCAGGGCCGCCGAGCCAGGAACTCGGCTCCCGTTCCTCCTGCCGGCCGCTACGAAGCTGCTGGCCTGGCCGGGCAACTGCTATAATTCCCTCGTTGGCCTTCGGCGCTCCAGCGGGTGCGTCCGGAGGCTTTTTTCATGCCTCCAGACACGTCCGCGCACATCGCGCCTCCCACCACCGGCTACCGTGCCCTGCTCCAGAACCGTGAGTTCGCCGGCTTGTACGCCGGCTTCACGCTGACGGTCGCCGCAAGCACGTTGTCGGGCTTCGCGCTCGGCACGCTGGTCGACCATCAGACGAAATCCCCGTTCCTGACGGCCATAAGCATGTACGGCGCCACGTTCGCCACGGTGCTCGGTGCGCTGACGCTGATGTCGGCCGCGGACGCGAGCCGTCCTCGCCGGACCCTGGTCGCACTCCAGTGGGTGTCGCTGGTGGGTATCGCTGCCCAGGCGACGCCGGGCCTGCCGCTGTCGGTCCGGTTCGGTCTGCTCCTGGTGCTGGGCTTGTTCCAGTCCCTGGCGACCGGAGCGCGGATGGGGCTGCTCGCCGAAGTCGTGCCGGTCCCGGCGTATGTGCCGGCCCGTTCGCTCATGAACGTCACCTCGGGCGGCATGTCCGTGCTCGGCTACGCCATCGGGGCCGTACTGCTGCGGTATCTGAGCCCGCAAGGGGTCTTCGTCGTCGCAGCAGCCTTGACCGGCGTCGGGTTGGTCGTCGTCGCCACGGGCACCCGCGAACACTCGATCCGTACGACCCCTCGCCCCGGACTCCGTCAGACCTGGACAACGAATGTCGCGCTCCTCTCCCACCCCGGGCAGCGGGCGCTGCTGCTGAACCTGTGGGTCCCCAACGGCCTGATCGTGGGCTGCGAGGCTCTGTTCATCTCCTACGCCCCGGACCACGCCGGCGCCCTTCTGGCGGCCGGATCGGCAGGCATGCTTCTCGGGGACCTGACTGTCGGACGGCTGCTCACCGCCGACCAGCGACGCCGCTGCGCGTTCACCCTGCGGCTGCTGCTCGCCGCGCCCTACCTGCTGTTCACCCTCCACCCGCCCCTGCTGGTGGTGACGGCCGCGGTGTTCATTGCCAGTGCGGGGTTCGCAGCCACCCTGCCGCTCCAGGAACGGCTTCTCGCGCTGACCCCCGACGCGGTGCGCGGACAGGTCCAGGGCGTCGAGTCCGCAGGCCGCATGACATGGCAGGGAATTGGCGCAGCGATCGCCGGCGGCATCGCACAACACCACTCCCCAGCGACGGCCATCGCCGTTCTGGCCGCGATCTCCGTCGCCATCACCGTCCTCTCCCGGCCGTTCGTGGTTCGCGCCCATGTTGTCCGGGTCGAGAAGGTCGGTGCATGAACACCACGGTTGGCAGCCGTCTGTGCCGGTGTCCAGAGCCCTGAGGCGCGGCGGCGGTGCCTACTGGGCACCGCCCCCGCGTCGTTGTTCAGTGACGGCCGTCGGACCGCTTGCGGTGCAGGGTGAACTGCTCGAAGCCGCTGAGCTCACCATGCGGCTTGTTGAGGTTGTAGTACGTCACGTGCATCCGCGTGGTGTCACCCGGGAAGCGGCCGGGATCGACGGTGAAGGCCGCGAAGCCGTAGGGGTGGTCGACATCGCGCGTGCCCATCCAGATCGCCTCCTCCTTGGCGTACACCGAGGTGTGACCGCCGCCGGGGTTGCTGGTGACGGCGGTGATGACCTTCGCGGTGCCGTCCTTGAAGAACGACTGGTTGGTCGTGCCCGACACACCACCGCCGCCGAGCACCATGGGCACGGTGCCCATCGAGGTGTCGATGTTGTCGGGCGCCTGGGAGACCGGGTTGGGAGTGAGCGTCTCGCTGCCGGAGACGACGCCGCGCACGGCGAGCGACCGCTCGTAGTTGTGCTCGTGGCCGCACACCACCAGGTCGACGCCGTACCGGTCGAAGAGCGGCCCGTAGTGCTGCCGCAGCCCGAGGTCGGCGCCGCTGGCGCCAGCGGAGCTGATCTCACGGTAACGGAGCACAGAGGCGCTGCTCCACTGGTTTTCGAGCGCCCCACCGCCAGTCGGCGACGGTGAACCGCGATCAACCTGACGCGGAGTCGGACGGGCCTCCGCGCTGTCGCGCGGGGCTCGCCTTGCGTCTCAGCCCGCCGAGCGGGTGACCGCGGCACCCTGGCGCAGGGCGCGGGGGATCTCGGCGACCTCGTCGACGGTTGCGATCAGTGCCGCGATGACCGCCTGTGGCGCGTCGCTGTCGACCTCGACGGCGTAGGAGATGCCGGTCGACTCCCATCTGGAGGTGTCGAAGCCGCCCTCCGCCCGCACCCGGACACCCCGCAGTTCCACCCCGCCGGCCTCGGCCTCGCGGTAGAGGTCGTTGAGCACGCACGCCGCCACCGCCAGGTTCAGCACGTGGCCACCGGTGAACGCCGACCGCACCCCGACGCCGCCGGGCGTCCACCGGTGCGGGAGTTGGACGTCGTCGCCGTCCTCCTTCAGAAACGACCCCGCACTTGCCACCACCGCGAATTGCTCATCCATGAACTGCCTCCCGTGGCCGCTTGCGTAGCTGCATCCCAACCCGGATCCGTCCACGCATCATGGCGCAACCCGAGGCGACAGGTGGGGACTTCGGATGCCCGGTGTCTACCCTGGCACGGTGGTCCTTGAGCTCACACCGCTGACCATCACCCTGCCGGGAGTTGCGATCACACGACCGGGGAAAAGGGTTCGACGGGCAGATGATCGGGCTTGTAGTGTCCGGGACACCGTGACAGAGGCGAGGAGGTGAGACCCATGAACGCTGTATCGATGTGGGTGCTCCCCCTTCCCATCACGGCCGGGCGATTGACGTAGGTGTCGCCGGGAGCGCCGTGACAACAAGGCACTCCCGAAAGGCAACACCTTTGTACTCTCTGCAGTTCAACGCCGAATCGTCGTCAAACGGCATGGTCGAACGTGACTTCACCGTGGGCGAGATCCCCGGCATCCTCTGGTCGCCGGCGTCCGGGGCCGGTCGCGCACCCCTGGTGCTGATGGGGCACGGCGGCGGTACGCACAAGAAGGCACCGGCCATGGCGGGCCGGGCCCACCTCCTCGTGACCGGCTGCGGCTTCCACGTCGCCGTCATCGATGCACCCGGTCACGGCGACCGGTTGCGCACGGCGCACGACGAGCAGGAGATCGCCGCGCTGTTCCGGGCGAGGGCGGCGGGCGAGCCGGAAGGCCCGATCGTCGTCCGTTACAACGCGCACCTGGCGGAGCTCGCCGTGCCGGAGTGGCGGGCGACCCTGGACGCCCTCCAGGAACTTCCGGAGATCGGCACCGATGGGCCGGTCGGCTACTTCGGCATCAACATGGGCACCGCGATCGGGGTGCCCTTTGTGGCAAGCGAACCCAGGATCACGGCCGCTGTCTTCGGTCAGCACTGGCCCGATGTCCTGGCCGAGAAGGCGAAGCAGATCACCATCCCGATCGAGTTCGACATGCAGTGGGACGACGAGCACATCCCGCGGGAGGCCGGTCTCGCACTGTTCGACGCCTTCGCCTCGAAGGAGAAGACGTTGCACGCCAACGCGGGCAGGCACAAGGAGTTGCCGAGGTTCGAGGCGGACAGCGCGGTCCGGTTCTTCGCCCGGCACTTCGGCCGAGCGGTCACGTTGCAGGCCTGACGTGTGCGGTTGCGGCGCCTGGCTTGCCGGCCGGGCGCCGCGACCGCGGCCCCGGGTCGAGGCCGCGATGCCAAGCGTGGCGTGATGCACGCCGTCGACTTTCAAGCGGCAGTCGCGAAGGATCTATGTCTCGTGCGAGTCCATGGACGCGGCCCGGGCCTTCCTTCGCCATGTTCTCGATGGCTTTGACGGCCTTATCGACACCAATCACTTCGAGATCCTGCCGGCGAATCAGTTCCTCGCACTGGTGGACCGGCACCGGGATGGGATTGGCCGCGCCAGCCAAGCACAGACCTTCGGTAGAGCGTCTCAGGAAAACTAATCGGAGTTCTCCCAGACGAGAACTCCGGGACCATCCGGTGTCACCACTGGAACCCACGCCTCGTCGATCTCAACGAGGCGGGACTCGTCGAGCACCAGCGCGGTGGGGAACAGGTCTTCGCGGTTCGCCGACCCGTAGACATGGAACGCCACTGCAGCCCTGAGCCGATCCAGCAGGTCGGTAGGCCAGTCCAGCCGGCGAGCTCCCCACCCTTTGAGCTCCTCGACGAAGATCGCCTTGAGCTCCTCGTCCAGCGCCCGCCCGAGTACCGGGAGCAGGTAACCCTCCTGTGCGTACGGGATGCAGCGAAGGCCACCGCCTTGAACCTGGTAGACCACTCCCGTTGGCGCCGCGACGATGACGAACACCCAACCCTGACCGGAGCCCGTCCCGTCAGGATCGAGAGAGATGTACCGCTTGCCATCGACTCCGCCAGCCACGACCGGCAGCGTCGCACAGAACCAGACCAGGCGCACACCAGTGCCGTGTCAGGCAACGTTCGCCCTGTCGACCTGCTGCCCCTACGGATGATCCGCAGCAGGCGCTGCCCCTGGTCGTCATCGAACTCATGGATGCATACCGGTTCGGCCATGGCGTAACTCTCTGGCCCGAGCACGCCGGCTACAGGCCGTACCGATGGGCCGCGGTCCCGAAGGCCGTTGCGACCGGGGCGGGCTCAGTCCCTCTGTTCGGCGGCCGGTTCCTTCAGCAGTCGGTTCAGTTCGTTCCCGGCGTCGTCGTACCTGGAGTTCCTGCACGCGCACCACACCGGCGAGGACGAGGGCCTGTGGCCGCTGGTGCGCGAGCGTGACCCGGCTGCGGGGCCGCTCCTCGACTCGCTGGATGCGGACCACCGCCGGATCACCCCGGCGGCTGTGGCCCTGACGGCCGCCGGCCGGCGGTACGCGAGCACGGCAATCGACGAGGTGCGCGTCGAACTCCTCGCGGCACTGGACACGTTGACGGGCGTGCTGGTGCCGCATCTGGAACGCGAGGTCGATGAGGCCATGCCGGTCGTGGCGGCGGCCCTCACGAATGTCGAATGGGACGCCTGGGATCAGAAGTACAACGTGAAGCCCAAGTCCCTGAAGCAGCTCGGGATGGAGGGGCACTGGCTGCTCGATGGCATCGACCCCGAGGGCTACCAGATCGTGGTCCATCTGGTGCCCCCGGTGCCACGGTTCATCCTGCTGCGCGGTTTCGCCCGCGCCTACCGGCGTCGGACCGCGGCATGGTGGCAACCGCAGACCCTCGCGCAGAGCGTGGCGCAGCGCTGATGGCATCTGGAGAGGCGCCGCACACCCGACGTCAGTACCGGTCACCGCGACGCGAGCAGCAGGTCGGGGAGACGAGGGCCGCGGTGCTCGCCGCGGCCGTCCGGCTGTTCGGGGAGCGGGGCTGGGCGGCGACGGGGATGCGTGAGGTCGCCCGGGAGGCGGGCGTGTCGGTCGAGACGGTGTACGCGGGGTTCCGGTCGAAGAGCGATCTGCTGGCGGCGGCGCTCGACGTCGCCGTGGTCGGCGACGCGGAACCGCAAGCGCTCGCTGAACGACCGGAGTTCGCCCTGCTCGGATCCGGGACACGGCAGGAGCGGATCGCGGCCGCCGCCCGGCTGGTCACCGTCATCCACCAGCGCACCGCGGGTGTGCATCTCGCGCTCCGCGAGGCGGCGGCCTCGAAAAGCCACCTGGCTGCGAAGTTGCGGGACGACCAGCACCGCCGGCGGATCAGTGTCGAGCAAGGCATCACCTATGTCACAGGTCGTGCCGTGACCCGCGAGGAACGCGACGGGCTGTGGGCGGTGCTCGCCGTCGAGGTCTACCAGTTGCTCACCGACATCTCCGGCTGGACACCGCAGCAGTACGAAGAGTGGGCGGCCGGTGTCATCGACCGGCTGCTCGACGCATGACACCCATGGATGCGATCTCGAGGAGGAGAGAGAATTGGTCAGCAAAGAGAGTCGGAGCGTCGCCCCGACATGCCGTACCGAGGTGATTGTCGACGCGTCGGTCGAGGCAGTGTGGCGCGTCGTCGCAGACATCACTCGGACCAGTGAATGGAGCCATGAATGCCACCAGATCACGTGGCTCCGCGGCGTCACCACGGCCGCTCCCGGCGCACGGTTCCGTGGGCACAACCGATCAGGCCGGCTGCGGTGGAGCCGGGACTGCGAGATCGTGGCGTTCGAGGCACCTCACCGGATCACCTGGCGCACCATCGCCACCACGGTTTTCCCCGACAGCACCGACTGGACCATCGAACTGGAGCCGGTCGGCACCAGGACACGGGTGGTGCAGACCTACCAGATGAGGGACACGCCTCGCTGGTTCCGGTGGATCGCGGGGGTCATGGTGCCGATGCATCTCGACCGCGGCGACGCCCTCGCCGACGATCTGCGTCGGATCGGTACGATCGCGGCTCGCGACGCGGAGGGCGCCGCGGCGCGACAATGACATTGAGCGTTGAGGGGCAGAGGTGACGACACCGCGGGCGAATGACTGGCGCGTCGACGAGCAGACCGGTGAGCGGTGGTGGTCCGTCGACGCACCGCGCCTCGTTGCCGTTCTTCACGCCGGAGCCCGCTCCCCATGCGGCCATCGCTTCGAAGGCCCTGAGGCGGTGGCCGCATGAACGTTCTCGCCGCCCAAGCCATCAGCACCAGGCGGCTGGACCTGTTGCCGCTGGACGTCGAGCACGCCGAGGAAATGGCGGCGGTGCTGTCCGATCCGGCCCTGCACACCTTCATCGGCGGCACTCCGCACACGCCGCAAGCCCTGCGCAGGCGCTACCAGCGTCTAACGGCAGGCTCGCCCGATCCGGATGTCTCATGGCTGAACTGGGTGATCCGGCTCCGTGACGAGTCCTGCCTGACGGGCACGGTACAGGCGACGGTCGACTCTTCCGGCGACGAGGCCGTCGCCGAGATCGCCTGGGTGGTGGGGGTTCCGTGGCAAGGGCGGGGCATCGCCACCGAAGCAACCAGAGGACTCGTCGACTGGCTCAGCCGGCAGCCGGTGGAGACCGTCATGGCCCACATCCACCCCGGCCACGGGGCATCATCCGCCGTCGCCGCTGCCGCCGGACTCACGCCGACCGACGAATGGCACGACGGCGAGATCCGATGGCGCCTGAGTATCAGGCGATGACGATCCCCAGGTTTTCGCTGTCCTGCGGCTGAGCGGGCGGAACACCCACTCACGGTGCCGGCGGGCGGGATGGGGGTCATCGCCGCGGCGATGACCTGGTGCAGCCGCCTCACCAGGCCGTTCCCGTTCTGCTCCGGCAACTGCGGCCGAGTGACACGCTCAGCCTGGGAGGGACAGGCTGTACCCATGGGGTCGCTCTTCCGTTCATCTGGCTCCTCGGCGACCGGCGGTCATAGCCGGACCCTCTTCAGGGTCGCGCAGGGTGTGCCGTTCATGGTCATACTGATCGCCGTGGGCATCGAGCTCTCGCCCGCACACGCGGTCTCTACCGGCCCTGTCCTCGCCGCAATGCCGGCCTTGGCTTCGCTGGTGATGGGTCCGAGAGGCACCATCCTGGCAGCGGTCGGAGCTTTGGCCGTCACCGCGCTCACGGCCGCTCTGCACCACACCTGGGGTGGCGTCGTCTACAGCAATCTCCTGGCCGCCCTTCTGGTGTCGATCGCCAGTGTCACCATGAGCAGTCTCATGCGTACGCGGAGGCAGACCGAGTTCGACCAGGTTCGCCGGATCGCCGCCGCAACCCAACAGGTTCTCCTGCGACCGGTACCGGCCCGGGTGGGGCCGGTGCGGATGGCGTGCATGTACCTCGCGGCGGAGACGGGAGCGCAGATCGGCGGCGATTTCTGGCTCTCCCGGCATCGGTGTGGGTCAGCCGGTGCGAGTGGGGGGTCGCTCCCACGGCAGGACGAGGGTGATGGGGCCGCAGGTGAGCATGACCAG